>URWJ01000044.1 GCA_900551535.1 uncultured Granulicatella sp.
GCCTTTAATCGCTTTTTTGAATTGAATAGTTGAGCTGGGAAGGAAAGGTACATCATGTGAGCTTTTCACAACCAACGACAAACTGGGATTCTCTTTGAGAGGGAGGGAAGATAGGACAGGATGTGTGCTTTTCATGGCTGACAATTTCATTTGTGCAGGGGGAGAAAAACACAAAAGTTTCAAAGCTTTAATATTGAAGAATTAGGAAAATTTAGCAAAGTGGTTCTTACGAGATTGGTGCCAAGAAATGCGATGGTGGTGCGGTTTGAGGAGGGGTGGCGTTAAGTTTTGGTTTGGAAAAGGTTAGGAAAAAGGAAAATTAGTTGTTTTTGGATTGCTCATCGGGTATGATGTACATGTTTCTGAAAATTTATGAAAGCTTTGAAAGGAAGCAATAAGGATAGCGCCAGGCCTGTTGGAAAACAGGTGACGAGGAATGAGTTTATCGAAACACTCGGCGGATGACTCAAGGCAGTGCAGTCTACAGTTTCATACAAACCATTTTTGCAAGGAAATGACAAAATTGAAACAGCACCAGAAACATAATCAAAATTACAATAAAAAGAGGACTAAAAAGAACCTCTGATAAAAGGAGTTAAACATTATGTGCGGAATCGTAGGATGTATTGGAAAAGCAAAAATTCAAACAGTTATTTTAAATGGATTAGAGAAGTTAGAGTATCGTGGATATGACTCAGCAGGATTATTTATTATGGACGAAGATGGATCAACACAATTAGTGAAACGTGTTGGACGTATTCAAAATCTTCGTGATGCAGTGGATGAAGAAATTCCAGCATTTGCAGGGATTGGGCATACTCGTTGGGCAACACACGGACCAGCAACTGAAAACAACGCTCACCCTCACCAATCACAATCAGGTCGTTTCACATTAGTGCACAACGGCGTAATCGAAAACTATGACGAATTGAAAAAAGAATTCTTAAGTGACGTTGATTTCAAATCTCAAACAGATACAGAAGTTGCCGTAAACTTAGTAGAATACTTTGCCAATAAAGAAAACTTATCAGGGAAAGAAGCGTTCCGTCGCGCGTTGAAAGAAATCCGCGGATCATTCGCTTTCGGTTTATTAGACAGCGAAAAACCAGGCGTTCTTTACGCAGCAAAACATAAGAGCCCATTATTAGTAGGGGTTGGCGAAGGCTTCAACGTGATCTGTTCAGACGCAATGGCAACAATCGCTGAAACAGACCGTTACATCGAAATTAAAGATGAAGAGTTAATCACATTAACTGCAGACTCTGTAGAAATTGAAACAATTGATGGCAAACCAGTAGAACGTGCACCATTTATCGCAGAATTAGATGCAGATGATTTAGAAAAAGGGGCTTACGCTCACTACATGCTTAAAGAAATGGATGAACAACCAGTTGTTCTTCGTAAAATCATCCAAAACTATCAAGATGAAAATGGTCAATTAACAGTTGATAAAGAAATTTTAGACAGCATTTTAGCAAGTGATCGCATTTATATCGTAGCTTGTGGAACAAGTTATAATGCAGGTTGGGTTGGTAAAGAGATTTTTGAACAATTAGCAGGGATTCCTGTAGAAGTTCATCTAGCAAGTGAATTTGCTTATCATCAACCATTATTGTCACAAAAACCATTCTTCATTTTCTTATCACAAAGTGGAGAAACTGCAGACAGCCGTCAAGCGTTAGTAAAAGTAAATGAACAAAACTACCCATCATTAACAATCACAAACGTGAAAGGCTCTACATTATCTCGTGAAGCAACTTATACATTGTTATTACACGCAGGTCCTGAAATCGCCGTAGCTTCAACAAAAGCATATACTGCTCAAATTACTGTAATGGCAGTAGTTTCGGATGCGCTTCGTGCAGCTAAAGGGTTAGTGGCTCCATTTGATATGAAACACGAATTAGGTGTTGTGGCAGCTTCAATTGAAGGAGTATTATCTGACAAACAAGCCGTTCAAGATTTAGTCAAAGAGCGCTTATTAGAAACTCGCAATGCTTTCTACATCGGTCGTCACTTAGACTACTATGTAGCGATGGAAGCAGCGTTGAAATTAAAAGAAATCTCATACGTGCAAACTGAAAGCTTTGCCGCAGGGGAATTAAAACACGGAACAATCGCCCTTATCGAAGAAGGCACTCCAGTAATCGCATTATTAAGCGAACCAGTTGTAGCGAGCCACACTCGCGGAAATATCCAAGAAGTGAAAGCTCGTGGCGCTGTCGTAACAACAATCGCGATGGAAGGTGTTGAGCAAGAAGGCGACGATATCATCGTTCCAGCGGTGCCAATCCTACTTGCACCAATCGTATCTGTAGTGGTAACGCAATTAATCGCGTACTACACTTCTCTAGGTAAAGGGTTAGACGTGGATAAACCGCGTAACCTTGCCAAATCAGTTACAGTGGAATAGAAAAAATGGTGGACGGCTGTCCACCATTTTTTGTTTTCGAAGGACGCAAAATCCATTTGAAAAGGAGGTAGCCCAAAGGGCTTACGAATAAACTCCAGACCGAAGGGATGTCTCTATAGTTGCTACAATAAGGGTACCGGACTGAGCCTGTAGTCTCAGTTCCTACCAAGCTTTAAACTGACTCTAGGAAATAAATTTCCAGAGTCAGTAATTCACATTGGTTGCACTCCCTTATTGTTGCTACTATGGAATCCCTTGGTCTTCCGTTTATTCTTCGCCCTTTGGACCTTATTTCAAATGGATTTTGCTTCTTTCGAAAGAAAGGGAGAGAAAAATGATATGGAAAGATTATCATAAGATTCCTGCGGTTGGAGGATGTCTTGTAGTATAATCGGGGTACTTAAAGGAATGATGTATAAAAAAGTGAGTAGGGGTGCTATTAGAATGTCGATTTCTAAAAAGAAAGCAGGAGTGATACTGCTAATAATCGCAGTGATAGGCTTTGGGTATTGGTTATTTCATGAGGATGAAGTAGTTCCAGATTTTTCATCTAATAATAAAATTGAATTGATTGCCAACGTGCTAGAAAATCGTAATGCGGACAAAATTAGAGAAGCAGGATATGGAATCCCATCAGACTCATCCATTAGACGTTTAGGGTGGATTGATTATCTTGAGATTGACGGAGAGGTGAAATTAACAGTAAACGATCCAAGTTCAAATTTTGAAAAAATGCTTGTTCTGTTTTCAACGGTAGAGGACGGTAAAGAAGTAAACGGTTCATTCTTCTTGGATAAAGAATGGAACGTCATTACAGACTATGAGGTTGTTGAAAAAGACAAAACGAGGAAAAAAGTTAAATTAACTGACTCTCAAGAAAAAGAGTTGTTACAGAAAGTTCAGAAGGAATTAAATCAATTTCTAGATAAAATGAAAGAACAATTAGGTAGATAACTAATGTGGATCTTGCCTTCATTCGAAAGAAAGGGAGAAGAGAAATAAGAGTTGGGTGCAGGAAAAATCGTCGCTGCAGGGGTGCGGTGATGAAGGGACGTAACATGCGTTCATATGTTTCTCGCAGTGTAACAGACGAGCAAGCCTTCAAAAAGTGTAGAAGCTAGCTCGAACGAAAAACTAAGGCAGAAATTTAGTAAAGATTACAGACAAGATTACGGAAAATCATGCGGATTTTATAATCGAAGTGATGTGGGATAGCATTCGAAGTGAATTCCGGACTCTTTTAGAGTCCGTTTGAATCTCGAAAGTGCTTGAGACGTAGGCTCAAGCCGGTGCCCCATTACAGCGATTATAAAAAAATCCGCAAGGATTTGAAGGAATCTTGTCTTTGTTTTCTACAGGGGATATTTTAGAAAATTTAGTTCGTTCGAGTAAGCTATAACACCACACAGACATTTTTTTGCGAAGGGGGTGGCTCGTATGTTATAGTGAAGGGAAAGAATGGAAAGCGAGGGACGGTCATGAAGGTTGTGTTCGTCTGCCTGGGCAACATTTGTCGTTCTCCGATGGCAGAAGCTGTATTTAGAAAAATGGTTCATGAAGAAGGATTGGAAGATAAAATTACGATTGATTCCGCTGCGACAAGTACGTGGGAGCATGGGAATCCGGTGCATCACGGCACTCGGAAGAAACTCGAGGAGCACGGCATTTCCGCAAAAGGGCTTGTGTCACGGACGTTGGATGCGACGGACCTGGACGCAGACTACATTCTTGGAATGGATGCGTCGAATGTGCGTAATATTCA
The DNA here is from genome assembly GCA_900551535.1 of uncultured Granulicatella sp. GTDB lineage: Bacteria > Bacillota > Bacilli > Lactobacillales > Aerococcaceae > Granulicatella. The sequence goes on from URWJ01000044.1 coordinate 4,176, forward strand.
CGCTTTTGTCGATGGAAAATCGGATGCGACGGTGGCTCGCTTGTTAGAAGTGGCAGGAGTGCCGCGCGATATTGCCGATCCGTGGTATACAGGAGACTTTGATGCGACGTACCGTGATGTGACATTGGGATGCAATGCGCTCTTAGAACAATTAAAAAAGGAATTATAGTATGGATAAGATTAGAAAAGATTGGGCAGTGATGATTGCTCTGGCGGCTGTTTCGTTACTTGTCGTCTTGAATTTTAGCGCCATCCTCACATGGATTTCCGAATTTATTGGGATGATGTTCCCGCTTATTTTAGGGATGATTTTGGCATTTGTTTTAAACGTGCCAATGAAGCGAATTGAACAAGTGTTGGAGAAGATAAACTTCCCGCAAAAGCTGCGTAGAAGTGTCGCAATCCTGAGCATTATTGTGATTCTGCTTCTGATTATTTCGCTGTTGATTTGGATTATTGCGCCGATGATTGCTAAAACCGTGTCACAACTGGGCGATAGTGTAAATCACTTACTATTCGTGGTTGCGGATTTTGTACAACATTCAAAATTAATGCAATCCAGTGAAGTGAGTCAGATTACCGACTCACTAAGTCAAAGCAATATCGTATCGTCTGTCATTACATTCCTTGGCGGATTTACAACGAATATTTCAGGGCTCTTCTCAAATGTGTTCTCTGTAATTATGGGGATTTTCTTCATGATTAATATTCTCGCAAGTAAGGAAATGCTCGCACGTTTAACGCTTCGCATTCTTAATGTGGTCTTGCCAAAAGATAAAATCGAGCACATTACTTATGTTGGGGAAGTCATCGTGGATACGTATGACCGTTTCTTGATGAGTCAAATCATCGAGGCGGGAATCGTTGGGGTTATGATTTTTGCTGGATACTCTCTTGTAGGGTTGCCATATGCAGGACTTGTTGGGGTGCTGTCCGGAGTACTCTCATTCATTCCGTATATCGGGCCGTTTATGGCGTGCGGAATTGGAATGCTTTTCACCTTTACAGAAAGCCCAATTCAAGCACTCATTTCACTTGTCGTCTTTATGATCGTTCAAATAGTGGAAGGAAATGTCGTCTATCCGAAGGTTGTCGGCAGTTCCGTTGGTTTGCCAACGATTCTAACCCTTGCTGCTGCGTTAATCGGTGGAAATCTCTTTGGTTTAGTAGGAATGATTTTCTTCATACCAATTTTTGCCGTGATTTACCGTTTCGTGATAGAATGGGTGGAGAAACATGAACAAGCTGCTTCAGTGGTAGCTGTAGGAGGTATAATTGATGAAGAAAATTAGTGAACTAGGGATTACAGGGAAAAAGCTCCTAATTGAAGGGATTGCATTCCTTATTGCTGGGGTGTTGCTCCTAATCTACGGACCAAGCTTCCCAGAATTGATGTTACGTCTGTTTTTAACATTCTTATGGGCTCGTGAACTATGGAATTTCTTGTTCCGTTGGTTTAGTAAGGCGGCGGCAAAAGATCCATTATGGCTGAATGTTGCTAAATTTTTCCTTTACGGATTTTTAGCAGGAAATCAATTTTTTATCTCGCTTCCGATTGCGATTGTCAGTATCTTGATGGGGCTTAACGAAGTGATGAAAGCGGCCACTAGTGGCGTAACGTACTATATTTATGTCAAAGACGGTATCCGTCCGCGACTGCGCTTGCTCATTGATACCATTTGGCTCTCAGTTGTCGGGGTAGCGACTTTACTGGCTCTTGGGGGCGACGGCAACTTACAAATGTTCTTCCTTGCGCTTTATTTCATAGGGCTTGGGACTAGTAACATTCGTGACGGCTGGTTCTTCGAGGCCGAAGTTGGAAAGAAAGTCCTTCGTAGACGCTTGCGTCGAGGGATGCCGTTGGTACTGGCTGCGATTATTCCTCGTGTGACTTTGCAAAAAATCAATGATGCGTTGGAACTTGGAGAAGGCGAAACCGCTTCTGAAATTTACGACCGTGCCAAAGAAAATGCAGAACCAAACTTAGAAATGTTTATTCACGTCACAAAAGACGGATTTGGGGCAATCGGGCATGTCGACCTGTGTTACAAGGGACGCATTATTTCATTCGGAAACTACGATACGAATTCAGAGCGACTCTTTGGAGCGATGGGGGATGGGGTTCTTTTTAGTGCCGACCGTGAAAAATACATTGAATTTTGTAAACGCGAAAACCATAAGACCTTACTTGGCTATGGCCTAGCGTTATCTCCAGAACAACTCGCGGCCATCGATAAGGAAATCGCCAAATTGATGTCGTTGACAGTACCGTGGGATCCACCGCAAATGGTGAAACCGAAGCGCCCTGGAATCGACAAAGAAGAACCGATGTATGCCTATAAGCTCAAACAAGAAGCGGACGCAAAATTGTACAAGTTCGTCTCTTCAAAATTCAAAACGTATTTCGTGATGAGTACCAACTGCGTATTGCTAGCAGATACAATTGTCGGAACAGCAGGAACCGATATTTTAAGCGCCCGAGGATTTATTTCCCCAGGGACGTATCAAGATTACTTAGATAAGGAGTTTGAGAGACCGCACAGTCTAGTCGTGACCAAGCGCGTCTATCAGTAAGAACATGGAACTTCAGGAAAAAGAATTCTTTATGAGGGAAGCGTTGAAGGAAGCGCAGAAAGCCTATGACCAAGCGGAAGTGCCAATCGGGGCGGTTGTCGTTCTGAACGGTGAAATCATCGGTCGTGGCCATAACTTACGCGAAAAAGAACAAGACGCCACTCTTCACGCTGAAATTAAAGCGATTCGCCAAGCCAACCAGCACCTTGGAAGCTGGCGACTCGAAGACTGCGAACTCTTCGTCACGCTGGAACCTTGTCCGATGTGTAGCGGAGCGATGATTCTAGCGCGTCTCAAAAAGGTGACATTCGGCGCCTTCGACTCAAAAGCCGGGACGGCCGGCACCTTTATGAACCTCCTTCAAGACGAGCGGTTCAACCATCAAGTCGAAGTCGAGCAAGGCATCTTGGAAGACGAATGCAAAGAAATCTTGCAGACCTTCTTCAAAGGCCTCCGCGAACGCAACAAACAACGAAAACAAGCACAGCTTTCCGAATAGGGGCTGTGCTTTTTAATATTCTTAACACAAACTTATACTTGTAAACGGTTATCTACTCTTGAAAAACATTTTCTTTTTATATATTATTTTACATAGTTCGAAAAAGGAATGGAGCAGATAGTATGAAATTATCAGAAAAACAAACACAAGTCTTAGGGTGGATTGCAACATGTATGTCTGTGGCGATGTATGTAGCATATATTCCGCAAATTATGAATAACTTAGCTGGAAACAAAGGAGACTTCATTCAACCACTCGTTGCCGCATTGAACTGCTCATTATGGGTGTACTATGGACTCTTCAAGCCAGACCGTGACATCCCGCTAGCAGCTGCAAACGCACCAGGAATCTTCTTCGGTCTAGCATCTGCTTTAACTGCATTACTCTAAACAATAATGTCAAGCACAGCTTCGATTACGAGGTTGTGCTTTTTTGATTTCTACGGAACTTTGCGGATCTCTTCATAATAGCAGCCCCTTCGAAATCGATACAATCATGACTTTAAAAATGCAAAGCAACGACAAAAGTGCGATGATTGAAATCTGATATTTACAGGAGTAAAATAGAGGATGTCGTTAAAAGTTTCAAAGTGAACTGGAGGAATACGTATGTCATTTTTAGGTTATAACAAAGGAGAAACATTAGAATTCAACTACAAAAAGGCGTGTGGCTTATGGCTTATCGCAGTCGCATTCGTGATTGCACTTGCGACAGTTGTAGGTGGAGAACAAATCATTAATATGCAGGTCTTCAGTATCGGCTATATGGTGAGCTTCTTTTCTATCAATCTAAATAAAAAAGTCCTTCATAAGTTTTCGGATGGCCCTTCAACACCTTTCCAACGAAAAGTGTCCTTATACTCAGTAATTCTTTTATTTATCTTATTAGTGTTATTAGGTGGCCCATTCTTCGAAACAGAAAACTGGAGACTCATCTGGTTAGGCGCGCTCCTTGCAACAGGAATTCATTTCTTCCCGTACTATTTCGTTCATGGGAAATCAATGATTTTCCTAGGATTGGCATGCGTGATCAATGCAGCGGTCGGATACCTTTATCCTCAAAGCTCTCTCGTGACCATCGCCTATATCGATGCCTTTATTAAATTAGTCTTTGGACTTTACCTATTCTTTTTATCAAAACCATCCAAAGCATAAATTCATTGCCATTCACAAACAGCAAATCAATCTGGTTTGCTGTTTTTTTGATAAGGCTGATTTCTACGGAACATTGCGGATTACTTCATAATAGCTGTAACGTTGCACCGGTTCGAGCCGAAGTCTCTCACCTTTAAAGCTTCAAAGCAGGAGTACGCCCGCAAGCGGGCTACTCCTACTAATTCACATTTAATGCGTAACACGTTACTGCTATTAAAGAATCCGCAGTTCCTTCGAAATCACCCCAACCATGACTTTAGTAATGACAAGCAATGACAAAAGTGCCTATTGCACGACTCCTTAAAGTAGTTTAATAAAGACAAGGAAAACAGTTAAGGAGCGATTTACATGAAAATCAACATCAAAAAACAAGACACAAACCAACTTACAAAAGACCTAATGGTTATAGCGCTCGTCGTTAATGCATTAGCCCTTGTCATGCAGCTAGTTCTAAATATTTTTATAGGCCGTTCATTGCTCCTTGCATTCACAACTCAATTTATCTTTATCCTTCTCCCAATTATGTACCTAGCAGAGGATGCTAAGAAAAATAAAAAAGCCGACAACCGTTAAATTACTAAAAAAGACTATTCATAGATAATTTTGAGGAGTATAATTGGTGTATAGATAAATAATAAATTATGGAATTTTGCCACGTTGTTTAAGGGGTGGAATAAGATATGACTAAATTAACTAATGGGATTTTCTTAGGCTCAATTTTAGGTTTGTTTTTGTCAATTGTTGTTTATTTCTTTGCGCCTGATTTATATCCGGTTTATCCGAATGTACTTTCAGTATTCTTCTTTATAGCTGTGGCTTCAGCTATCTTGATGGTTATCTTTAAAAAATTAAAATACAAAAACCACTCTGAATAGAGTGGTTTTTTCATTAAAGAAAAATTCCCAATCCCCCGAGGCACATAGTGAATGTTAGGATAGCTTTTCCTTCTGGAGAGACTATCTTTTTTAGTGTCTCTTTTGCCATCCTCGGTACGTATTGATTTTAGAAAACAAAGCAGATTTTCTTGAAAAAGAAACACCATATAGAGAAGCACGAAACCCCATCGTTGGCGGTAGGGAGCAGACATATACTCTCTTCACGTTGATTTCGAAGAAGCTTGCGGATTTTATAATCGCAGTAACGGGGAATCGCATCGAATGTGAATTACGAGAAGTAAGGACTTGTCCTGTACTTCTCGTTTGAAGCTTCGAAGGTGAGAGACTCATGGAGGCTCGAACCGGTGCCCTGTAACAGCGATTATAAAAATAATCCGCAAGCATTCGAAGAAATCAACACCCGCAAGGGTGCGCTTTTAAGAAGAGAGAACGATGTATGGAGCCCCCCTCTAATTCCTACCACCAACCCCCATGGGATAGCCCCATCCGCACTCTCTATGTGGAGCGGTTTGGTTTATTTCTTTTTCAAGCAAAATCTGCTTGCTTTTCGAGGAGAAGTTTTGTATAATAATACGTGCCGTTAGGCCGTATGGCAATAGCGAACTTATGAATCGAGTCAGGTCCGG
>URWJ01000045.1 GCA_900551535.1 uncultured Granulicatella sp.
AAAAGAAGAAATTAAAGAAATTAGTTACGGTGAAAAATATCACTTGGAAACTGAGGACAGTGAAAAAGACTTGGTTACAAGAGCGCCTGTAATTACTATAATGGGGCATGTTGACCATGGGAAGACTTCGCTTCTTGATGCTATAAGAACTACAAATGTTGTAGGAGGAGAAGCGGGGGGAATAACTCAAAAAATTGGTGCTTATCAGGTGAACTGGAAAGGTCAGAAAATAACATTTATTGATACTCCTGGACACGAAGCGTTTACTGAAATGAGAGCTCGTGGAGCAAATATTACAGATATTTCGATTTTGATTGTAGCGGCAGACGATGGGGTTAAACCTCAAACCGTGGAAGCAATTTCCCACGCCAAAGAAGCTGGAGTACCTATAATTGTTGCAATTAATAAAATTGATAAGCCAGGTGCGGATCCGATAAAAGTTAGGACTGAGTTGACAGAATATGGACTTATGTCGCCTGAATGGGGTGGAACTACTGAATTTGTAGAAATTTCAGCTAAGAAAAAAATTAACTTGGAAGAACTTTTGGAAACAATTTTGATTACGGCTGAATTAGAAGAGTTAAAAGCAAATCCTAAGAAAAGACCAAAGGCAGTTGTCGTAGAGTCGAGATTAGATCCGAAAATGGGAGCAGTCGCCGATGTTTTAGTACAAGAAGGAACGCTTAAAGTTGGAGACCCAATCGTTGTAGGGAACACATTTGGACGTGTCCGTGTAATGGTGAATGACCAAGGACGTCGTGTGAAAACTGCTTTACCAGCGACTCCAGTTGAAATTACAGGTCTTAACGCTTCACCTCAAGCCGGTGACCGCTTCGTAGTATTCGAAGACGAAAAGACTGCGCGTTCAGCTGGTGAAGAACGTGCGAAACGTGCCTTAATCGAACAACGTAACGCTTCAAGCCGCATTACACTAGACAACTTATTCTCTACATTGAAAGAAGGAGAATTGAAAGAAGTTAATGTCATCATCAAGGCTGACGTACAAGGTTCTGTAGAAGCATTAGCATCAAGCTTACAAAAGATTGAAGTTGAAGGCGTACGCGTGAAGATTATCCATACAGCTGTAGGGGCAATCAATGAGAGCGATATTACTCTTGCAACAGCAAGTAACGCAATCATCATTGGATTTAACGTAAGACCTACGCCACAAGCGAAAATTCAAGCTGAATCTGATCAAGTAGATATTCGCTTACACCGTATCATTTATAACGTAATCGACGAAATTGAAACAGCGATGAAGGGTATGTTAGATCCAGAATTCGAAGAGAAGATCACTGGTCAAGCTATCGTTCGTGAAACATACACTGTATCTAAACTTGGAACAATTGCTGGTTCATACGTATTAGAAGGTGTTGTTAAACGCTCAAGCTCAGTTCGTTTAATCCGTGATAACATTGTTATTTACGAAGGTGAATTAGCAAGCTTGAAACGATTCAAAGACGACGCTAAAGAAGTTAAACTTGGATTCGAGTGCGGTATCATGATTGAAGGCTACAACGATATTAAAGTAGACGACATCATCGAAGCATACGAAATGGTCGAGATTAAAAGAAAATAGTGCGAGACCGACTGTTTAGCTTTGGAACACTGGAGTTAAGGAGAGGAAAATCGAAAAGATTTTGTGAAGCTTAACGAAGTGGACGCCAAAGCTAGGAGGTCAAGCCGTTATCTAAATAGTGCGAGAAAATTCGTTATGAATCGACCAAATTTAAGAAGAAATTTATGATTTAACTAGAACGAAGAGGGACTGATTGCAGTGCCTCTTTCGTTGGAAAGGAGACAAAATGGCAAACTTTAGAGTTGGACGTGTGTCACAAGAAATCTTACGAGAAGTAAATGATATCCTATCTAAAAAAGTGCGTGACCCACGTGTACAAGAAATTACAATTACTGAAGTGGAAGTAACTGGTGATTTGCAAATTGCAACTATCTACTACACAACACTTCAAAAACTAGCTAGTGAACGTCAAGCGACTGAACGTGGTTTAGAAAAATCAAAAGGCCTAATCCGTCGTGAATTAGGCAAACGTCTTTCATTGTACAAAACTCCAGAATTAATTTTTAAACGCGATGAATCAGTGGATTACGGAAATCATATTGATGAGCTTTTAAAATCTATTCAAGAAGAAGACGAACAAAGATAATATATTTAAGGGCAAAAGGACATCAAACAGAAACAGCTCTTTTGCCTTTTTAGTAAAAAATTACCATATATGGTAATTTTCGTGTGTATTAAAAAAGCCAGAAGAGGTGTTTTATGATTGATGCAAATAATACATGGGTATTGTGGTCGATTATCGTTGGGATTGCGACTATCAGTATCTTTTTAGAAAATCGATATCAATGGGCTGCAAAGATTAGTGGAGCGATTATCGGTCTATTAATGGCAGCAACATTGAGTAATTTAGGCGTTATTCCAACAGATTCACCTGTATATGATCAAGTTTGGGGAGTCGTTGTTCCATTAGCAATTCCGATGCTTTTATTCCAATGTGATTTAAAACAAATTTGGAAAGAAAGTGGTCGATTATTAGCGATTTTCTTAATCAGTTCTGTAGGAACCGTTCTTGGGGCAGTATTAGGATATTTAGCCTTGTCCAAAGCTATCCCAGTTCTAAACCATATCGCTGGAATGATGGTTGGAAGTTATATCGGTGGAGGAGTAAACTTTGTTGCTGTTTCATCAGCCTTTGATATTCCTAAAGAACTCATTTCTGCAGCTACAGTAGCTGATAACTTGTTAATGGTATTCTACTTCTTAATTTTACTGATGATTCCTTCGATTGGATTCTTTAAGAAGCATTTCAAATTTGCGTATACAGAAGGTGTCAAAGAGGAAGAAGAAAAAGCTTATGGCAAAGATACAGTTATCACTGTTCAAGATGTAGCATTTGTTTTTGCGATTTCTGTTATTATCGTAACAATTAGCTTTACTTTATCTGAAATTATTTCAGGTCTAGGGGATAACAGCTTTATTCAACTAGTATCGAATAAGTATTTAATTCTAACTACTTTAACAGTAGCTTGCTCAACGATTTTTGCAAAATACTTCAAGAAGATTAGTGGAGCAAATGAAATTGGAACATTCTTGATTTACTTATTCTTCGTAGTTATCGGAATTCCAGCTTCAATCGGAGCAATTATTGAAAAGTCACCATTGTTATTGGTGTTCTGTGCAATCATGGTTTTCGTGAATATGGCAGTGACATTTGCTGGGGCGAAAATTTTCGGATTCACAGTGGAAGAAGCCATTCTTGCTTCAAATGCGAATATTGGTGGACCAACAACAGCTGCAGCGATGGCTATTTCTAAAGGATGGCATCGTTTCGTAGCTCCTACAATGCTTGTTGGGACGCTAGGATACATTATTGGTACTTATGTTGGTATCTTTATTGGACAGATCTTAAACTAACAAAAAAAGCAACTAATTCTGAAAGCCAGAATTAGTTGCTTTATTTTTATTTATTTTCTAAGTAAGTAATCGCCATTGCATCAACGCCTGTGTGGCTCATGATGATTGGTGAAGTTGTTACAATTGTGAGTGGCACATCAGGGAAGAGATCACGCACACGAGCGATATTTCCTTCGTTAAAGTCACTTAGTCCTGCATGCATAATCCCAATTTCTTGGATGCCATTCGGAGTCGCTTTCATTTGTTCGAAAATCTCGTCATATTTCTTTTGAAGTGATTTTAAGCCACGTCCTTTTTGGATAATTTCAATCTTGCCATTAATGACTTGTAGGAATAATTTGATATTGAGTAAGTTTGAGAACATTCCCATTACTTGGCTTATGCGTCCACCTTTAATTAAGTTGTCTAAGTTTACTACAGTTAAATATAGAGTAGTACGTTTCTTAGCATCTTCAACAATTTCAAGAATTTCTTCTACTGTTTTACCTTCTTGTGCTGCCTTAGCTGCCTCTTTAACAATCATTCCCATAGATCTAGAAGTAAAGTCTGAATCGACAACAGTGACATTTGTTTCTGTGATGTCAGCTGCTTGGCGAGCGGCATCAACAGTACCACTAATCGAACGCATCATCTGAATCGAGATAACAGAATCCCCGTTTTTGCCAAGTTCGTCGTATACTTCTACGAAACGACCGATAGAAGGTTGTGCTGTTTTTGGAAGTTCAGCACTTGCAATCATTTTTTGTTTAAATTCATCTTTAGTAATAGTAACCCCATCGATATAATTTTCATCATCGATTGAGATATTCATTGGAACGATAGAGATTTCAAATTGTTTTACTTCTTCTTCAGTTAAATCTGCTGTTGAGTCCGTTACAATATATACTCTTGACATTAAAGTCACTCCTATCAAATAAGTTTACTCACCTATAATACCATATTTTTCGCCTAAAAAGCTATATTCATAATCTATGTGGAAAAGTGCGAATTATGATACAATAAATAAGCAAATGTAAAGCGTGAAAGGATGAATGGGATGGACGGAATCCTTCCGTTATGGAAAGAGAAAGGCATGACGTCGTTCGACTGTGTCTATAAGGTTAGAAAGTTATTAAAAACAAAAAAAGTCGGGCATTCTGGTACGCTGGATCCTGAAGTGAATGGAGTGTTACCAATTTGTGTTGGTAAAGCGACTAAGGTTGTTGAGAATCTTCATGAAGCCAACAAAATCTACCAGGGAGAAATTACATTAGGCTTCTCAACTGAGACAGAGGATGCACATGGAAAAGTTGTTTCAACAACACCTATCGAAACGCTGTTTTCAGTGCAAGAGATTGATGAAAAGATGCAAAATTTTATTGGAGAGATTACTCAGATTCCACCGATGTATTCTGCTGTAAAAGTGAACGGAAAACGTCTTTATGAATACGCAAGAGCAGGAGAAGAAGTGGAGCGTCCTGTTAGAAAGGCGACCATCTATGACTTCAAACGTATTTCAGAACCAGTTTATAATGGTGAAACGAAGACACAATCATGGAAGTTTGAAGTGAGTTGCAGCAAAGGGACTTATGTGAGAACTTTATCTGTTGATTTAGGAAAAGCGTTAGGTGTTGAAGCGCATATGTCGCAATTAACCCGTGTGAAAAGTGGCCCTTTCCACTCAGATGACTGCATTACATTAGAACAACTAAACGAGCTTGTAGTAAATGATAAAGCTCAAGAAGCCTTAAAACCAGTTGATTTAGTATTTGAAGACTATCCTCGAATCGACTTAACTGAAGATGAATATATTCGATTTAAAAATGGTGCAATTTTATCTCAAGCTGAATTTCCTCAGATTTTCGCACCGACTGCTTGTTATTATGAAGACCAACTCATATCAATTTACGGTCCTCATCCAACGAAAAAAAGCTTATTAAAACCAATTAAAATGTTTTAGAAAGGAGAGAAGAATGCAAACGATTGAGTTAACACACCCTTACAAAAAAGAGTGTATACTTCAGGAACCGATTGTCCTTGCTTTAGGATTCTTTGATGGGATTCATTTAGGACACCAAGAAGTAATTACAACGGCGAAAAAAGTTGCCCAGGAACGCGGCTTTAAAGTAGCAGTGATGTCTTTTAATCAACATCCATCTGTTATTTTCCAAAACGTCGATCCTGAAAGCATTCAATATGTCTCGCCGCTAGAACGTAAGAAGGAATTATTAGAAAATCTTGGTGTAGATATTTTCTATTTAGTGGATTTCACAAGAGAATTTGGGGCACTTACACCGCAAGAATTTGTCGATCAATACATTGTGGATTTAAATGCGAAAGTCATTGTAGCTGGGTTTGATTACACGTACGGCAAGAGAGACATTGCGAATATGGAATTATTACCGAAGTACGCTTCGAATCGATTCGAGATTATTACAATTGATGAGCAAAAGAACGATAGCGGAAAGATAAGTTCGACAGCAGTTCGAGATTTATTGCTACAAGGTGATATCGAACAAGCAAACGACTTGTTAGGATACGACTACATCATGGATGGAGTTGTTGTTCACGGCTTTGGACGAGGTAGTAGAATGCTTGGATTTCCAACTGCCAATATCGAAGTTTCTAACGATACTTTCCTCCTTAAAAACGGAGTGTATGTTGTTGAAATGTTTGTGGAAGGTAAATGGATTCCTGGTATGGCATCGATAGGAATTAATCCAACTTTTGATGATGTTCATAAGGTAACAATTGAAGTGAATTTACTCGATTTTGACAAAGATATTTATCACCTTCCTGTTCGTGTGAAATGGTTAAAATATTTAAGACCAGAATTGAAATTTGACGGAATCGATGCGTTAATCGCTCAATTAAAACAAGACGAACAAGATACAAGAGATTATTTTAAAACAAAGAGAGGTTGATTCTCGATGTGGTATTTAAAGAACTATGATGAACTAACGAAGGAAGAGATTGTTGCGATTTACAAAGCCAGAATCGAAACCTTTATTGTCGGCCAGGTTTTGAATTATCAAGAAATTGACGATACGGATAAAAAATCTTGGCATTTATTTGAGATGAATGATACTGGAGAAGTGATTTCTTATTTACGCATTATTCCTGAAAAAGAGAAAGTCCTTCTTGGTCGAGTATTAATAGATAATAGATACCGAGGCAAAGGAAAAGGTCGTGCATTGTTAGAACGCGCTAAAGAAGTATGCAAAGAGTGGTTTGTGGATACTGTCATTGAAGTCCATGCACAAACGCATTTAGTAAAATTATATGAATCACTTGGATTTGAAGTAGTTTCAGAGCCGTATGATATTGTTGGAATCACTCATGTTACTATGGAGTTGTATTAGGAGGAAATCATGATTACACGTTACACACGTCCAGAAATGGCAAAAATTTGGTCTGATGAAAATCGTTATAATTGTTGGCTTGAAGTCGAAATTTTAGCAGATGAAGCTTGGGCAGAATTAGGAGAAATCCCTAAGGAAGATGTAGAAAAGATTCGTAAAAACGCAAAATTCACAGTTGAACGTATTTTAGAAATCGAAGAAGAAACTAGACATGACGTTGTTGCGTTTACGAGATGTGTTTCTGAAAGTCTTGGAGAAGAAAAGAAATGGGTTCATTACGGATTAACAAGTACAGACGTTGTGGATACCGCTTATGGCTATCAGTTGAAACAGGCCAATGACATTTTACGTAAAGACTTAGCAGACTTCCTAGAAATCATTAAAGAAAAAGCATTAGCCTATAAAGATACAGTGTGTATGGGTAGAACGCATGGAGTTCACGCAGAACCAACGACTTTCGGTTTAAAATTGGCTCTGTGGTATTCAGAAATGAAACGCAATATCGAACGTTTCGAACGCGCAGCACAAGGTGTTGAAGCTGGTAAAATTAGTGGCGCTGTTGGAACCTTTGCGAATATTTCCCCAGAAGTAGAAGCATATGTGTGCAAAAAACTTGGAATTCGTCCTCAAGAAATCTCTACACAGATCTTGTCTCGTGATTTACATGCAGATTACATTTCTACTATTGCATTAATCGCGACGAGTATTGAGAAATTTGCAACAGAAATCCGTGGACTTCAAAAATCTGAAACACGTGAAGTAGAAGAGTTCTTTGCTAAAGGTCAAAAAGGATCTTCAGCAATGCCACATAAACGTAATCCAATCGGATCTGAAAATATGGCAGGACTTGCTCGTGTCATCAGAGGACATATGGTCACAGCGTATGAGAACGTGAACCTATGGCATGAACGTGATATTTCGCATTCTTCAGCTGAACGTATTATTATTCCAGATAGCACGATTCTATTGAATTATATGCTTCGTCGTTTCGGTAATATCGTTAAAAACTTGACGGTGTTCCCAGAAAATATGTTACGCAATATGGATGCCACATTTGGACTTATCTATAGCCAACGTGTGTTATTAAAACTGATCGACAAAGGAATGAGTCGTGAAAAAGCTTATGATTTAGTGCAACCATGTACAGCAAAATCTTGGGACGAAAAACTTCCATTCCGGGCTGTTTTAGAAGAACAACCAGAAATTACAGCTACTCTAAGTAAAGAAGATTTAGATGATGCGTTTGATTATCACTATCATATTAAGAATGTAGATTTAATTTTTAAACGCGTTGGAATCTTATAATTTTGAAAAACATGCTGAAAAGAGTGCATTTTCAATAAAAATATGGTATAAATAGAAAGTAAAATTTAACAAAAGGAGTCAGAAAATGATTAACGTAAGTGATTTAAAAGCTGGAATGACATTCATTCTTGATGGAAAATTAATTAAAGTGTTGGAAATCAGCCACCACAAACCAGGTAAAGGGAACACTGTAATGCGTATGAAAATCCGTGACGTTCGTAACGGTTCAACAGTAGATACAACAATGCGTCCTGATGAGAAAGTAGAACGTGCACACATCGATACAAAAGATGTTCAATACTTATACAGCCAAGATGGCGTTGGAGTATTCATGGACTTAGAAACATACGAACAATACGAAATTCCTGAAGAAACAATCGAACAAGAATTAAAATACATCCTAGAAAACATGGAAGTTAAAATCCAATTCTACGGTTCAGAAGTAATCGGGGTTTCATTACCATCAACAGTTGTATTACAAGTTACTGAAACTCAACCATCAATTAAAGGTGCTACAGTTACAGGTTCTGGTAAACCAGCAACAATGGAAACAGGTTTAGTAGTTAACGTTCCAGACTTCATCGAAGCAGGAGAGTACTTAGAAGTTAACACTGCAGAAGGTACATACGTACGTCGTGCAACTAAATAATGATTTATTGAATCAAGGATGAGCCAAGCGTTCATCCTTGTTTTTTATAAAGGAGAAATGTGTATGCGGATAGCTGTGATGGCAGGAACACCTATGGACACGAAGTTAGGCGTTGATTTATTAAAGGAAAATGGATTCAATCAAACGATTTCTGTTCCGATTTCTAAAAATCCGGTCGAACAAACGACTTTTCAAGCGTTAGAAGACGAAGAAAGAGAACAATATATTAGAAGTGTGATTGACAGGCTGAAAAACGACATTGACGCTGTATTTGTGTATTGTAACTCACTAAGTTCAGTTGTGAATTTCGATTCCTTGCAAGAAGAATATAGACTTCCTATGATTACTCCGATGCAAATGTATCGCACACTTGGCGTAGAACATGATTATTTAGCAGTAATGGCCGCGAATTCTCATGGTTTAACTGGGGTAGAAAATAATTTATATATCGCAAACCCAAATTTGAAAGTGTTTGGTGTGACGATGCTAGAACTGGTTAAAGCGATTGAAACAGGAAAACCACAAGAAGAGATTATTAAGCAATTCGACTTCCATAGTTTGTTCCATTATTTTGAAAGCACGGAGATTGAAGCTGTCGTACTAGGGTGTACGCATTTCCCATATGTGAAGACAGAATTAGAGCAACTCTCAAGGATTCCAATTATTGATGTGGGTGTCTATATGATCGACCGCTTGAAAAGTCACATTCAGGAGGAAAAATCATGATTTCAATTGAAAATATGGGTTATTTCTTTCGTTATGACAAAGTAAAATATAAGAATCCCGTAAAGTTTCCAGAAATTGCAGAAGAAATGGAACAGTTGAAGAAAGCTGGGCAAGATGCAAGACAGGAATTTA
>URWJ01000046.1 GCA_900551535.1 uncultured Granulicatella sp.
ATTTTATACATTTGTTCCATGATTACTGCTGGAGCCAAGGCATACCCAAGTCTCCATCCCGTCATCGCGAATGCTTTTGAGAAGCCTCCGATTAAAATTGTACGGTCACGCATACCATCGATTTCGACAACAGATACGTGAGGTTTTCCTGTGTATGTTAATTCTCCATATAATTCGTCAGAAACAACGATAATATCGTGGCGTTTTAACACTTCGCAAACCGCTTCTAAGTCTTCACGTCCCATAACCGCACCAGTTGGGTTATTCGGGAAATTCATTAGAATCGCTTTTGTCTTCGGTGTAATCACCGCTTCAAGGTCTTCTGGTGTGATACGGAATTGATTTTCTTCTTTTAACGGAAGAATGACAGGAGTCCCGTCTGCCATTGTTACTGCTGGAACGTATGACACATAACCTGGGTCACAAATAATCACTTCATCCCCTGGGTTCAAAAGAACACGCATTGAAATATCAACGGCTTCACTTCCTCCAACAGTGATGACACATTCGTGCATTGGGTCATATTTCACCCCATGACGGCCCTCTGTAAAGACACACACTTCTTCACGAAGCTCTTTTAACCCTGCATTAGCTGTATAGAATGTACGGCCTTCTTGCAACGCTTTAATCGCTTCTTGACGAATATGCCAAGGCGTATCAAAATCAGGCTCTCCAACCCCTAGGGAAACAATATCCTTGTATTCACTCGCCATATCAAAGAAACGACGAATCCCTGAAGGCTTCAAGTCCTTAATTTTATTATTTAACATATTTTCTAAATTCATGGAGTAACCACCTGACGTTTATCATCTGCTTTACCGACAAACATTGTGCCGTGATCTTTGTATTGTTTTAATACAACATGTGTTTTAGTAGATTGTACTTCTTCAATCACTGAAAGACGTGAAGATACGAAGTTTGCGATTTCACGCATTGGCGCTTTTTTCAATTGCACCATGAAATCATATCCGCCTGACATTAAGTACACTGCTTCCACTTCTGGGAAATGATAGATTTTTTCCGCAATACGGTCGAATCCTTTTCCTTTTTGAGGATTTACTTTTAATTCGATAATCGCTGAAACATTCACGTTATCAGTTTTTTCCCAGTTGATTAATGTATGGTAGCCACAAATAATTTGGGCTTCTTCCATCTCTTTAATACGACGTGCTACTTCATCCACGTCAATTTCCAATAAAGAGGCAATTTCTTCTGGTGTTAAACGACTATTCTTCTCGATTAATTTTAAGATTTGCTCGTTCACTTCTTTGAACATAGGCTTTCCTCCTTTAGTCGCGTCCGCAACTTTATGTACTTATCTATTGTACCCTTTTTTCGCTAGAATTCCTAAGAATTTATTGCGACTTTATGAAATTTATAAATATTATCAAAAAACTCTCTTCTGTAGTAGAAGAGAGTCCTATTTCTTTATTCCGCTGTTTGTTCAAAGTGAGCGACTAAGTCGTTGATGACTCCACTTGATACAATCGTATCGATTTGTTTCATCGCATGGTACACGCTATCTGATTTTGAAGAACCGTGAGATTTCACAACTGCTCCTTTAAGACCAAAGAGCACCGCACCCCCAAATTGTGAGTAGTCCAATGTATTCTTTAAGCCGTAGAAGGTATTTTTCAATAAGAGCGCTCCAAGTTTCCCTTGAATACCTTGCCCTTTGATACCTTCTTTTAGAAGCGTCATCATCGCAAGCGCTGTTCCTTCGATGGTCTTGAGGACTGCGTTTCCTGTAAATCCATCTGTCACAACGACATCTGCAGCACCTGTTAAGATGTCACGAGCTTCCACGTTTCCGATGAAGTTTAAGCTGTCGTCTTCTTTCAAGAGTCCGTATACTTCTTTTGCGAGTTCGTTCCCTTTTCCTTCTTCAGCTCCATTATTTAATAAGCCGACTGTTGGGTTCTCGTAACCAAGAACGTATTTTGAATAATAGCTTCCAAGAATACCGAATTGGTGAACGTTTTTCGGTTTACATTCCGCGTTTGCACCTACGTCCATCATAATAAATTGACGGTTTTCTTTTCCAAGAACAGGCAACACTGGCATTAATCCTGGACGGTCGATTCCTTTAATACGGCCAACCACTAATAATCCAGCCGTTAGAAGAGCCCCTGTATTTCCGCAAGAGAAGAGCGCATCTGCTTCCCCTTCTTTCACAGCTTTAGCCGCAACGACCATTGAAGCGTCTTTCTTCGAACGAATCGCTTTAACCGGTTCGTCATCAGAGTTGATTTTTTCTGAACAGTGAATCACGCGAATATTTGGAAGGGATTCCTCCAAGCATGCGTTCACTTTTGCTTCGTCTCCGTATAATTGAAACTCGACAGTTGGCATTTCCTTTGCTGCAAGGACGACCCCTTGGACGATTTCTTTAGGAGCGTTATCTCCACCCATTGCGTCAATTGCAATTCTTACCATTGTTGTTCCTCCTCTTCTAGCCACGTGGCCGTGAAGTTATCCATTGATTTCTTTCGTTGTTTGTTCGATAAATGCCTTCATGCGTTTTGTCTCGGCTTTTTCTCCTGCTGGATCTTCCGAGGCATAAAGGATTGCATCTTTACGTGCTTGTTCTAGTATATCATAATCTCGTATTAAATCGGCAATCTTAAAGTCTGGAATACCGGACTGTTTGATCCCAAATACATCCCCAGAACCACGGAGCTCCAAGTCTTTTTGACTGAGATAAAATCCGTCTGTTGACTCGCACATAATGCGCATGCGTTCTTTCCCGTTTTCGGTCTTTGGACTCGCCACTAAAATACAGCTTGAGGCATGTTGTCCACGACCGACACGTCCACGTAATTGGTGCAACTGCGCTAACCCGAAGCGGTCCGCATCTAAAATCACCATCACTGTGGCATTCGGCACGTCCACCCCAACTTCAATAACGGTTGTGGAGACGAGTACTTGTAGCTTGTTGGCTTTAAAGTCCGCCATCACCGCTTCTTTTTCTTCTGACGGCATCTTCCCGTGTAGGAGTCCCACTTTCACGCGGTCTGAGAAATGCGCTGAAATCATGCGATAAATCTCTTCGGCGTTTTGCACATCGAGATGCTCCGACTCTTCAATCAGTGGCGAAATCATATACGCTTGTCGCCCTTCTTGAATTTGACGTTCCACGAAATTAAAAATCTGCTCCATTTCCTGCTCGCGAACCCAAGACGTTTTAATAGGCTGACGGCCACGAGGAATTTCACTCAAAATAGACGTGTCCATTTCCCCAAAGGCCGTAATCGCCAGAGTTCTAGGAATCGGTGTTGCCGTCATTTGAAGCACGTTCACACCCGCTCCTTTTCCAGCGAGTGCCTGACGTTGTTGCACCCCGAAGCGATGTTGCTCGTCGATGATGACAAAGGCCAAGTCTTTAAAGTTCACATCTTGTTGGAACAAGGCATGTGTCCCGATAATCAAATTTGCCTCGCCACTTTCAATTTGTCCGAGTAATTCTTTTCGCTTCTTCTGCGAACGATTCATACTTCCCGTTAACAACACTGCCTTCAAAGACGTCCCTTGAATCAATTTTTCAATCGTCAGCATATGTTGTTCCGCCAAGATTTCTGTAGGAACCATGAGCGCGGCTTGCTTGCCTGTTAGAGCCGTTGCGACCATGGCAATCGTCGCCACAATCGTCTTCCCGCTCCCTACGTCCCCTTGCAAGAGACGATTCATCTCATAAGGCGCACGCAGGTCAAAGCAAATCTCATTCACGACTTTCTTTTGCCCATCTGTCAGTTCAAACGGCAACGTCTGAATAAATGACTTCAACTGAGCATTATCATACAGCACCGCTTGCCCTTTTGTTTGCTGGTGGCGCTTCTGACGCATCCATTGCAAGCGCAGTTGATATAAGAAGAGCTCCTGGTAGACGAGCTGATATTGCGCACTCTGTCTTTCCAGTTCATCTTTTGGAAAATGCATCGCCCGTACAGCGTCTCTATGCCCCATCAAGTGGTGCGACACCGTCAACTCTTCTGGCAACACTTCTGGAATTTTATCTTCAAAACGATCCATCGCCGTATGAACGAGTTTGAGAATCGTCGCCTGCTTCAACGATTTATTCGTGCGATAAACCGCCTCGACTTGGTCGCCTTCTTCGTCCTCCACGTTTCGGTTCGATAAGATTTTCATCCCCATCAAGGTAGAACGCTTTGCATCCCATTTCCCGTAAATAGCAATCTCTTCGCCCTGAACCACTTTATCTTTTAAATACGGCTGATTAAAGAACGCTACTTGGATGACTTGTTGGTCAATCGCCATGCGAAATGCTAACCGATTCTTCTTGAAGCCGTAGTAGCTGACAACCGGTTGAGTCGCCACAAGCCCTTTTAGCGTGACTTTCTCTTGGTCCATGATGGTATTTACATCACGAATTTGAATATCTTCATAACGAAATGGGAAATGCGTTAACAGGTCATAGACTGTTTCGATGCCCAGTTCGGCTAATGGTTCTAATCGTTTTGGCCCAACGCCTGGCAAGACTTGCACACTTTGAAAGACTTCATTCATCCAATCACATCCTTTCTATACGTATAAGTTTACTAAAATTCACAGTCAGTTTCTATCATTTTTCCTTTTTCACCTGCTTCATTACTTCCATAAAAAAGAAGCATCCCTAGGATACTTCTCAATCTGTCTATTCAGCTTTGTCAATAACCACAACTTTCTTCCCTCTAGTATGACCAGCTTCTAAACTTTGGTAGGCCTCACGTACAGCCTCAATCGTAAAAGGATACTCTTGGTCAATATATAGTTTCACTTTCCCACTAGCTACAAAAGAAGCTAATTTTTCAAAATCTGCATATTCACTATGGCGAGGACCTGTAAATTGAGCACCTTTGATGATTGCTGGTGGCGAAGGAACAAGTGTCCCAATACTATTTCCTTTTAACCCTAATCTAAAAGCTATTTTTACATACTCTCCGCCGAAGCAATCTAAAAACTTCGTAATTGGCTTTTCTACCGCCTGAGCAATTCTTTCCTCTACACCTTCTCCATAAGCCACTGGAATCGCCCCAAGAGATTTTAAGTACTCAGCATTCTTTTCTGACGCAATTCCAATCACTGTGGCGCCTAGTGCAACCGCATATTGAACCGCAATCGAACCAATTCCCCCACTCGCACCAGAAATAACTAGTACATCCTCAGCTTTTAAATCGATTCTTCGAAAAGCTCCCCCAACTGTCAGAGCTGCGACACCCATAGTTGCTGCTTTGTGAAAATCAATCGTGGCTGGTTTTCGTTCAATATCACTAACAGGAACCGTAATTTCTGTAGCAAGAGAACCTTTCTTTGTTCCTAACCCAGGTGCACTGATGATGGTTCCAAATACCTCTTCACCAACGGAAAAGTTTGTGACACCTGCTCCTACCTCAGTAATCACCCCTGAAAAATCACGACCCACCCCGCGCGGAAAGAGTGACTCTTTTGATTGAAACCATAAACTTGGCTTTCTTAATTTCATTACAAACGAAAGCATTCTTAATTGCTTTGTTCCTTTATATATTTTATAGTCTACCGGGTTTAGCCCAACCGCAGACACCTTCACACGAACTTGGTTTTCCTCTAATACTTCTCTGGGAATTTCTTTCATTTCTAATACTTCTGTATCTCCAAAAGAATGATATTGCACTGCTTTTACCATAAAAAACTTCCTTCTCTGCTTATTTCACAAGCTCAATTCTACTCCCAAACATGCACTGCTTCAATCATTCCGCTTATGACCTACTATAACTCTCTTTCACTCTCCATGAACTTCACAAACTATAGATTCTGAGGAGCACCCACTCCGTTCCTTTTTTCCCATTTGGAGGCGAGTGAAGACTCAAAAGCACGCGAAAACAAGAAAGCAGTAGCTTCCCAGCAAAACACCCTGATGTGAGCACGAACCCCAACCAGTACACTTACTTATTAATAAGAGAAAAATCGAAAGACGGAGAAACTTACGGATTCTATCGAAATTGAAACTGCGCATGAAAAGCACACACCCTTCGCAGTCCCGGCCACCATATACATTTACTTATGTAAAAAAAAGAGTACAAAAATATCCTTACCGGATTCTATAGTCATCATCATAGCGACTAGTATTCGATGCGAATTACAGATGCTTAGAAATTTATTTCTTAGCATCTGTTTGAGGCTCGAAAGGGACAAGACCACGGCTTGTCCCGTTACAGCTTTAATGATGACTATAGAGAATATCCGGAAGGATATTAGTACTCTTTTTAGTCTTTTTACTCTTTATTATTCTACAGATAATAAGTAAGTGTATACTGGTTGGTTTCCTTCATGGACTTCAACCTCTACATCAGGGTATTTCGCTTCTACAGCTTCAGTGATTTCTTCCACTTCGCTTGCGTCTGCGTCTTCGCCATAGATGATTGTTAGGATCTCCGAATCGTCGTTGATCATTTTATCAATCGTCGCAAGAGTTGCTTCCTTACGGTCCGCAATACTTACTAAAATCTTGCCATCTACAATCCCCATGAAGTCGTCAGTTTTGATTTCAACGCCATCAATGTTCGTATCACGAACAGCATTTGTAATTTGACCACTTGATACAAGAGCCATTTGTTCGCTCATTGCAGCTTGGTTATCTTCTAAACTTGCTTCTGGGTTAAAGGCTAATAATGAAGCTAACCCTTCTGAGATTGTACGAGTTGCAACAACGGCAACTGCAGCATCTTCTGATACTTCAGCCGCTTGGTTTGCAGCCATTTGAATGTTTTTGTTGTTTGGTAATACGATAACTTTTTCAGCATGTGCTTCTTTAACTGCTTGAAGAATATCTTCAGTACTTGGGTTCATAGTTTGACCACCGTTGATGATTGTCGTTACACCCATGCTCTTGAATAATTCTTGAATTCCTTCACCTGCAGCAACTGCTACGATTCCGTATTCCGCTTTTTGTTTTTGCGCTGCTTCTTTAACTTTTGCAGTGTAGTCTGTTTTTAACACTTCTTCGTGTTGCAAGCGCATGTTGTCTACTTTCACTTTCATTAATGAACCGAAGCGTTGTCCGTAGTTCATCACTTCACCTGGACGTTCTGTATGCACGTGTACTTTGATGATTTCATCGTCAGCTACTACAAGTAAAGAATCTCCAAGTTCGTTTAAGTAGTTACGGAAAGTATCGTAGTCGAATGTATCTACGACAGTTTCACCTTCACCGATTTTCACCATGATTTCAGTACAGTAACCGAATTTGATGTCGCCTGTTGATACGTGTTCGTAGTCAACGCCTGCTTCGTGGTGAGCCACTGAAGTTAAATCGATTTTATTGCTTTGTAATGATTGAACAGGAACTGCTTCCCCTGTTAATGCTTCGAAGAATCCGTTGTAAATGAATACAAGACCTTGACCACCTGAATCCACTACGCCAACTTCTTTTAATACTGGTAATAAATCTGGAGTTTTCGCTAATGCTTTTTCAGCACCACGTAAAACAGATCCCATTACTTCGATGATGTCGTTTGAAGTTTCTAATTTGCGAACACCACGTTTAGCTGATTCACGAGCAACTGTAAGGATTGTACCTTCTACAGGTTTCATAACTGCTTTATAAGCTGTTTCCACACCGTTCGTAAATGCTTGCGCTAATTCTTCACCAGTGATTTCTTCTTTACCGACAACGGCTTTAGAGAAACCACGGAATAATTGAGATAAGATAACCCCTGAGTTCCCACGAGCACCCATTAATAATCCTTTTGCTAAATCTTGTGCTAAATCACCTACAGTTGTTGCTGTAGAGTTTGCAACACGTTCCGCACCAGATTTGAATGAGAGCATCATGTTTGTCCCTGTGTCTCCATCTGGTACTGGGAATACGTTTAATGAGTTTACGAATTCTGCATTTTCAGATAAACGCATTTCACCGATTTCCACCATTGCGCGGAAATCTTGAGCCGTAATAGTTTTCATAGTTGCCATATTATTCTTACTTCCTCCTGACTAGAATCAACAAGCATTACGCTTCGATGATTTTAACTCCTTGAACATAGACATTCACTGTATTTGCAGCAAATCCTAACATTGTTTCTAAGTTATATTTCACTTGTTCTTGTACGTTTCTACAAATCGCAGAAATTTTTGTACCATAACCTACAATAATGTATACATCCACTGCAACACCATCGTCTTCTTGACGAATCACAACTCCACGAGTGAAGTTTTCTTTCTTCAAGATTTCATTAAAGTTGTCGCGGATTTGATTGCGGCTTGCCATACCAACAACACCATAGTTATCTGTAGCGGCCCCACCAACAACCGTTGCAATTACTTCATTGCTAAGTTCAATTTGTCCATTTTCTGTTTGAATTTTTACTGTCATACAAATACCTCCCTTAAATGTATAAAGGTGTCTGTCTAATTTTTAGACAGATTGACACATTATTTCTATACTATAATATCACATTCCAAGCTGATTACCTAGCCTTTTACCACATTTTTAACCTCTTAGAAAACTCACTAACCAGTACGCTTGCATTCTAGGGTCAACTATGCTAAATTATTTAAGTATATGATTTAGTTCAAAATTATATCAGCTGATAATGAATTAAATAAAGGAGGAGAATAACAATGGCTAAAGTATGTTATTTCACTGGACGTCGTGCTGAAACAGGTAACACTCGTTCTCACGCTATGAACGCTAACCGTCGTACTTGGAAACCAAACTTACAAAAAGTTCGCGTTTTAATCGATGGCAAGCCTAAAAAAGTATGGGTTTCAACTCGTGCATTAAAATCAGGTAAAGTAGAACGTGTTTAATACAGAGCACTATTAAAAAGAGCTTAGGCGATATCCCTAAGCTCTTTTTGTTTTTCTAAAAATAAATAAGCCGAAGGCTTGAAAAGATACATGAAACTGCTAAAAGACATTCAAAGATATTTGAAGGAATGCATAGCGGAATTTAGTGTAATGGTACCGGCAGGAGCCTAAAGTCTCCTTGCCTACCAAGCTTCAAACCAAGGATAAGCGACGAGTCGCTAACCCTTGGTAATTCACATTGGTTACTTATTCATTACACTAACCGCTATTTCCTCAAATATCTTTTTCTGTCTTTAGGAAATTTCGCTCTTTTCAAGCCTCTTATAAACCAAAGAGTTAGGGATTGCACTCTTTTCAACTCTACTTTACCTGAGATTAATACCAGGAAACCAAGGACCATGGGTGGTGCTTTTCATGAGGTTAGAGGAATGTGCTTTTTTTGAGTTTTATTTCAAAAAAATGTAGTTTGTGAAAAAGCTATAAGGTAGAGGCTTGAAGCAGTCTCAAAGAGAAGAAATCTATTTTCATCATTTGTAAGTTCATAAAGCTGTTGAATTTTCATCTGCTATTAAAGGCTTAGGGATACGGAAAATAGAGGTTCTATCATTGAAAACAAATGAGAACGAAAAAATTCCAAAATTCACTTATAAGTGAATTTCGGAATTTCAAATAAGATTGTGAAAAAACATCGCACGAAACAGTGCGATGTTTTGTTCTATTTTGTATTATATGTTGCTTTATCCTCTGCAACCATTGAAACTGGT
>URWJ01000047.1 GCA_900551535.1 uncultured Granulicatella sp.
ACAGCAATGTTCAAGTGAAGAACAGCAAACTGCCGATTATATTGCTGGCGCTGCTATACGGAACGGCATTATATGGTTTTGCATTTTCGATTATAGAAAATAATAGGTTGGGCGAATCGTCGATAGTTGTTGTATTTGCTTTATTTATAATGATTTTTGTTGTTATGATATTACAAATTCGAGGTGTTTTATCTGCTACAAAGATAGAAGATATAGATTATTGCCTGAATACATACTTTCTATATAAGTATATAACGGCACCTTTTATATGTGGATGTGTAGGAATACTGTCCTATATTATTTTTGAGTGGATTTCAATGACGATTAAATCTGACAATCAATTGGCTACGTCAATTTTGATATTTTTATTTATTGCTTTTATTGTAGTAGTAGTACCATATATATTGGCATCATATGTTTTTATAGGATTGCCATGTACTGTAGCGGTGAATTGTATGCTGGATATTACAAGAAAAAAATATGGAATGAGTTTCTCGATGAGGACGATACATTTTTTCCTGCAAATGATACCGATAGTAAATATTATAGACGTTTTGTATATAAGTATAAAATATTGGAAAAAAGGTATGGGGTTGGCTATTTTGACAGTTGTATACAGCTATATTACAATGGCCATATTAGCGTTTACATATTGGGTAATAAAGTCTTTAGGGTTGTAATATTATGGAAATGATTGAAATGATAAGAAAAGATGATGATTTGAATACATTACTGATGAGAGAGAGTGATATATGCTTTTATAAGCAAAATCAGGATATTGCAATGTCTGAAAACGGTGAGGTATATTCAATGTCTGCAAAAGCGTTTGCAGTTGACGGAAGTGGTGGAGAGTTTGTAGTTTTAGAGGACGGCAGTGTAGGGCTTGTAAGCAGCGAGGGAAGTGTCGGAAGAGTGGCGGACAGCATAAAAGAGCTTATGGAGTTTTTGCTTCATGCCGGAAATGTTTTTGACTTTACCTGTAAGTATATATATAAGAATGAGAGTATATTAAAGAAGTTTTGTAACGGATACTTATCTTATATAAGAGAAGACTATAAGAAAAAAGGTATGGACTTTGACAGTATAAGAAAAGGTATTGCAGACAGACTTGGTGTTACATTTACTCCTGAAAATTTGTATGAGTATGCAATGAAGTTTTATAAAGCTGCTGTCAGAGAGCCTTTATTTACATGTAAATTTAATTATGGAGAAGATGAGTATACCTGTGACGGCATACTTTGTGATATAGTAGGGGATTGGGAGCGCAAGCTTATGGGTATAAGAGATGAAGAAATAATATAAAGGAAAGATTTATGGATAGTATGGATGAGAATAACCCCGTCTTGGTGGGACTCAGTGAAGCTGAAGTAGCGACAAGGGTTGAAAGAGGTGAGGTAAATAAGGCCGATATCAAAACAGATAAGACCAAAAGAGAAATTGTGTTATCAAATGTATGCACATACTTCAACCTCATATTTTTGATTATTTCAATATTGCTGATAGTGGTAGGATCTTTTAGAAATCTTACATTTCTTCCGATAATTATAGGAAACACTGTAATAGGAATAGTACAGGAGCTACGTGCGAAAAAGACACTTGAGAAGATGAGCCTTCTAAATGCTCCACATGCAGATGTAATAAGAGACGGTAAGCTTAAAAATATTTTATCACAAGAACTGGTAAAGGATGATATAGTTTTATTGTCGGCAGGAAAACAAATCTGCGCGGATGCCACAGTTATAAGCGGAAGTATCCATGTGAATGAATCGTTACTCACAGGTGAGGTGGATGAGATAGAAAAGACTCCCGGCAGCACATTGATGTCCGGAAGTTTTGTAGTATCCGGAGAGTGCTATGCAAAGCTTGAGAGGGTAGGAGCGGATTCATATATCTCAAGGCTCAGTATAGAAGCGAAGTCTATGAGCGGCAAAGAGCAGTCGCAGATGATACGTCAGATAAATCTTATTGTAAAGGCTGTAGGTATTATCATAATACCTATCGCAATTATTTTGTTTTGGCAGAGCTTCTATGTAAATCATGATACCTTCAGTAAGAGTGTGACATCTACAGTGGCGGCGATTATAGGTATGATTCCTGAAGGACTGTATCTTTTGACTACGGTTGCGCTTGCAATAAGTACGATGAAGCTGGCAGGTAAGAAGGTGCTTTTACATGATATGAAGAGTATTGAGACTTTGGCAAGAGTTGATGTGCTCTGTGTTGATAAAACAGGTACGATTACAAACGGGACTCCTGTTGTCACAGATGTGGTCACTGCCGATTCTACCGATGCAGATGCCCTCATTCGCCTAGCTGCCAGCCTTGAAGTAGCGTCCGAACACCCTCTTGGCGAAGCGATTGTTGCCAAAGCCAAAGAACAAGGGGCTGCATTTGATGAAGTGACGAACTTCGAAGCCATTCCTGGTTTTGGGATTAAAGGCCACGTTGGTGAAACACTCGTCTTCCTTGGTAATGAAAAATGGATGCGTGAAAATGGTCTTGCCAATGTTGAGATGAACGACAAAGCCAATCATTTTGCCGAACAAGGAAAAACACCACTCTATATCGGCTATAACGATGCCGTGCAAGGCTTGATTGTTGTAGCGGATACTGTTAAAGAAAGCAGTGCGCGTGCCATCCAAACCCTACATGAAATGGGCATTCAAGTCGCTATGATGACAGGGGACCACGAACGAACTGCACAAGCGATTGCTTCCGAAGTGGGGATTGACCGCGTGTTTAGTGAAGTTTTACCGCAAGATAAGGCGAATTATGTCTCAAAATTACAAGAAGAAGGCTATATTGTGGCGATGGTGGGGGATGGTATCAATGATGCCCCAGCTCTTGCACAAGCACAAGTCGGTATCGCAATCGGTACCGGAACAGACGTAGCCATCGAATCTGCAGACGCCGTCTTAATGAAGAGCGACTTGATGGATGTACCAGCGATGTTAAAACTTAGCCGTGCAACCATCCGTAATATTAAAGAAAATCTATTTTGGGCATTTGCCTACAACGTTATCGGAATTCCATTTGCGATGGGAGTTCTTCACCTCTTTGGCGGACCACTCCTCAACCCAATGATTGCCGGAGCCGCAATGAGCTTCAGTTCCGTATCCGTTGTCCTCAACGCCCTAAGATTAAAACGCTGGAAAGCATAACTATAAAGGAGAGATTTTTTATGAAAAAAGAATACAATTTAGAAGGAATCAAATGCGCAGGATGTGCCAACACAGTGAAAGAACGTTTTTCAAACGTACCAGGCGTGACAAACGTTGAAGTCAGCTTAGAAAACAAAGTAGCCACAGTCGAAGGAGACGCAAGCGTCGACGCATTACAAGCATCTCTTGAAGGCACAAAATACAGCATCAAAAAATAATCAACCCCAAAAAGGCCGAGCGATTTCGCTCGGCCTTTTTTCTATCTGTTATTCTTTTCCCGCAATCCATGGTTAGTAAAATTATAAAAATAGAGCGTTGCGAAAAACACTTAGTGTGGTTTCGAAGAACCTTGCGGATTCTATAGTAATAGTGATGGGAGTTTGCATTAAAATGAGGGAGAAAGACAGAAATGGCCAAAATAGAAGAAATTATTTTGGCCATTTCGTTTTCTTTCCCCCACAAAGTTTTGAATAGGGACGAGCGAGTTACATGTAGCGAAGCTCGTTCCATTCAACCACTGTGCAAAGGGGACGTAGGAATAAAATTCCGTACGTCCCCTTTGAGGCTTTAAAGGCGAGAGACTTTAGACTCGAGCCGGTGCCTCATCTTTCTATCTCTTACCCTTTTTCTACAATCCATGGTTAGAAGAAGTAAATAAAGTAAAGCGTTGCGAAAAAACACCTAGGATTCTATACGAGTAGTAGTCGCGAGTGTACTCGATGCGAATTACAGACTCAGGAAATGAAATTTCCTAGAGTCTGTTTGAGGCTCGAGAGGTCTGAGACCTTGGCTCAGACCGGTACAGCCATTACTACTCGTATGAGAAAATCCTAGGTGTTTAAGAGCAACGCTCTTAACTATTTATTGTTTATTATTTTACTTCAACACGTTCTAACCATGGAGTTGCAGTTTCACCTAAAACAACGTTAAGGTCCTCGATATTCTTACGTCCTTGGTTTGCCAACCACGCACGACCAGCTTCTTCCCCTTCAGTCGCAAATACAGCTACAGCATCTTTCCATGTTGCACGACCACATAACACACCATTGAAAGTAGAACCAGCTTCTTTTGCAAAGCGTAGAGTTTCTTGGAATAATTCAGCAGAAACACCAGCACTTAAGAAGATGAATGGTAGGTCAGTGATTTCAGATTGTTCTTTGAATAAACGTAATGCTTCTTCGCGAGTGTAAACAGGTTCAACGCCTTCTTTAGTGAAGCCTTCTACGAAGTTCATGTTTACTGGAACTTCCACTTTTAATACGTCAACGTTGTAACGTGGGTCAGAGAAGACTTTCATTGCGTCGTTTACTTTATGAGGTTTTACTTTAGCGTAAGCAGCTGATTTCACATCGTCGTCACTTGCTTCGTAAGAAACGATTTCTAAGAAGAATGGAATATCTTCTGCCACACATTCGCTACCAACACGTTCTACCCATGCATGTTTGATGTCGTTGATTGCTGGATCTTCGTCAATATCATAGTATAAAAGAACTTTAACAGCATCAGCGCCTAATTCTTTAATACGTTTTGCAGACCAGATTGGAAGTAAGTCTGGTAAGCGGCCGATTTCAGTTGCGTCGTAACCAGTTTTTTCGTAAGAGATTAAAAGTCCGCAGTCTTCGTGGCGTAATTTTGCAGCTGGAAGACCATATTCTGGGTCTAAAAGAATTGAAGAAGAGTATTTTGTTAATTCTTCAGAAATTAATTCTTTGAAGCGGATGATGCCTTCGTCACCTTTTACATTTGGGTTTCCTGCAGCAATCATTTTTTTCAATGAACCACGTTGGTCAATCGCTAAAGCACCGATGACATGGTTTTTGTTTGAAAGTTTTACTAAGTGATCATATTTTCCTTTTGTTAATACTAATTTTGACATAATAACACTCCTTTAGTTGTTTTTATTTTATTAAGCTTCGAAATAGGACTTACCGTCTAAGTAAGTCGCTTTGAGTTGTAAATCATCGTCTAATACGATGAAGTCCGCTGCGTACCCTGGGTCGATGCGTCCGCAAACGTCGTCGATACCGACTGATTTTGCAGGAACAAGGCTAGCCATTGTAATAGCTTCGTGTGGAGTCGCAATGCCCCATTTTACAACGTTTTGAACCCCTTGGATGAGTTCTAGGATGCTTCCTGCAAGGCTGCCGCCGTCTTTTAATCGAGCCGTACCGTCTTTTACGATAACAGGGAATTCTCCAAGCATCGATTCGCATTCGCCCATACCGCCAGCACGCATGCAGTCTGTAATAAGGGCTACATGGTCGTGACCGCAACATTTCATCACGATACTTGCGCTCACTGGGTGGACGTGGTGACCGTCGCAGATGAGTTCGTCGAATACGTTTGGCAATGTGAGAGCCGCGCCGACAACACCTGGTTCGCGGTGGTGTAAGCCGCGCATTCCGTTGTAAGTGTGAACGAAGATATTCGCACCGGCTTCAACGGCGTTTTTACAATCTTCGTAAGTGCCATCTGTATGTGCAAGAGCTACATAGATGTCTTTTGTTTTCGCGTGTTTGATGAAATCAACAGCACCCTCACGTTCAGGAGCAATCGCGATTTTCTTCACCCAACCGCCAGCGCGTTCTTGCCATTCATCCAAGATTTCAGATTTAGGGTCGCCCATGTATTTAGGGTTTTGCGCGCCTTTGTATTTTTCGCTAAAGAATGGACCTTCTAGGAAAATCCCTCTGATTTTAGCGCCACCAAGTGTTGTGGCGTTATCGCCGACTGTTTGGCAGACATCCGCTAATAATTCGCGAGATGCGGTTAAGGTTGTTGGTAAATAAGAAGTAACTCCGCATGAAGGAAGTCCTTCTGAAATCGTACGAAGTGCTTCTACGTCGTTATCCATGACGTCAGCGCCTTTGAATCCGTGGATATGTGTATCTACAAGACCTGGGGCAATTTGATAGTTACCGTAGTCGATAATCGTAGCGCCACTTTCTGGTTTTTCAGTTTGAAAGGCTCCGAAAGTCCCATTGTCTAAGATCGGTAAGTAACCTGGGCCTTTCACTTCGTCTTCAAAATAAAATGCTTTGGCATAAATATAAGTTGTCATAGGATCATCTCTTTTCAATAAAGTTATTTATGCTTCTAATGGGTGAATCGTTACTCCTTTAACGACACGGTTCACAGTACCTGTTGGTGAAGGAGTGTCTGGTTTGTTTCCAACTTTGATAGAAGAAAGTAGAGCAACCGTTTGTCCAAATATTGCACATGGAAGTGCAAGGTAAGCATCTGGAACGAAACGATATTCTTTATCGAAGTTGAATGAGAGACCTTCAAAGTCACTTTCTGCATCCACTCCAACCGCAAGCACAAGGCGTGCAATTTGGTCGCCGTGTAATTCGTTTAAGATGTCGATGTCGTATTGACGCGTATAGTCGTCGTTCGATACGAATACGAAGGCTAGAGAAGAGCCGTTTACAAATGATTTAGGACCGTGACGGAATCCCATTGAAGAATCGAAGGCTGTTGCGATTTGTCCAGCAGTCAATTCAAGAATCTTCAATTGAACTTCGCGAGCAAGGCCGCTGAGTGAACCAGAACCTAAGTAAATCACACGGTTGTAGTCTAAGTTCACGTAATGTTGAATCACGTCTTCACGTTCGAGGACGCTTGTACCCATTTGACGGATGGCTTTCACGAAGCCTTCTTTTTCTTCAAGTGAGTGTGCTTCGTCGAATACAAGAAGCGCTGTAAGAGTCATACATGTGAAGCTTCCTGTCATCGCAAAACCAGCGTCGTTAGAGCGGTCTGGCATCATTAAGAGTAAGTTGTTTGTGTCGTCTTTAGCAGCAATGGCTAATTTTCCTTCTGGCGCACAAGTAATCGTGATTTGATAGAAGTCGCGCACGATTTGTTGGCCAAGTTGCACACTTGCAAGACTTTCTGGTGAGTTACCGCTACGTGCAAATGAAACAAGCACTGTAGGAATTTCTGCTTTGAAGTAGTCATGTGGATTACTTACAAGGTTTGTTGTTCCGACAGATTGGAAATCAAAACGGTCTTCATTTCCTGTACGTTTTAAGTAAGGAAGAATCGTATCTCCCACATATTGTGATGTACCCGCACCTGCGAAAATCACGCGAAGTTTTCCTTCTGGTAAATGGTCTAAGAAAGCAGTGATGCGTTCTAAGTTTGCTTTGTAGTAATCAAAAGCTTCTTTCCACAATTCTGGTTGTTGGCGAATTTCGCGCGTTGTAATTTCTGCAGATAACGCTTCTAATTGACTAGTTGAAAATTGAAACATAATACCCTCCAAATATTTTTTTAGTTGTTTGTGCGATAGTGTCTTACTTTGTAGAAGAATTGGTCGCTTCTGGCAACACTAATCGTATATTCGATGATGCGATTTTCAGGATTTAATGTGGTTCGCATAAACCGTAAACAAGCGCTGTGCGGATCCACATCCAAGACTTCCGCTTCTTCCGGCGTGAGAATGCTCGCTGAGAATTCTTCGTCGGCGTAGTGGATTTGCTGATTAAAATCATTCGCAAACACTTCATATAAAGATTGGCCTTCTAACTGCGTCTTCGTTAAGGTTTTGAAGACATCGTATGGTAAGAAAGTTGTTTCTTTCATGAGTGGAATGCCATCTGCATACCGAATGCGTTTCAGACGAAAGAGCTTGTCGCCAGCTTCGATTCCAACGAGTGGAGCGATAAATTCATCGGCTTCGTAACAATCCAGCGAAGTAATTTTCGTGGAAGGGACTTTGCCGAGTTCCTTCATCTGTTCCGTGAAACTGTAGCCTTCCAGCAAGTTTTGGCGTTCTTTCCATTGCGTTGAAATGAACGTGCCTTTTCCATGACGCTTATAAATATATCCAAGCGTCTCCAATTCCTTCAACGCTGTTCGAACGGTGGTGCGACTGACATTATAGACTTTTGTAATTTCGCGCTCCGAAAGCATTTTTTCGTGTGCTTTTCCCTTGGTCTTAATGAAGTCGATCAACGCTAGACTCAGTGTTGAGTAGAGTGGAGAAGGTTTGGCTACCATATCGGTTCCTCCTTTCGTAAAAAACTCTTCTACAACTGGTCACTACCAGTTAATACCATTGTAAGTTTTTTTAGTGCTTTCGTCAATAGCGTTTGGCGAAAAATAAAGGGATTATGCGGAGTTTCAACCGAATTTCGGGGAAATGAAATAAAAATACCAGGAGAGAGCTGTTTTGTGCTTTCTCTCCTGGAGAGTGGGTTAGCCTGCTAAATGACTATTTAATACTTCTTCAAGTTGTTCAGCAGTTGTAGCACCTAATAAAGCTTCTTTTACATCGGCTTTCATAAGCAACCGAGCAACCGATGCTAGTAGCTTAAGGTGAGTTGTTCCTGCTTCGCCATCTGGAATTAATAAGCTGAAGATGAATGAAGTTGGTTTTCCATCCATGCTGTTCCAGTCAATTCCGTCACTAAGACGAACAATGACGATTTTTGGAGTTGTGATGGCACTTGATTTCGCATGTGGAATCGCAAATCCGTCCATCATTCCTGTTGTTCCTTGTTGTTCACGTTCTACAAGTCCGTTGTACACGGCGTTTTCGTCTGCTGAGACGCCTAGTGCTACGGCTTTTTGAGCGATGAAGTGAAACACTTCTTCTTGAGAAGTAAGGTTTTCATTTAAGAAAATAGATTCTTTACTAATTAACATTTTCAACCTCCTAAGTTCTTTCTAAAAGTCGATTATTCAGAAAGTGGTTTACGAGTTGCTCCAAGAACAAGACCGCCGACAACAGAACCAATCGCAATGGCTAATACCCATAAGAATGGATGTGTTACAACTGGTAATACTAAGAATCCACCGTGAGGAGCAGGTACTTGTACGCCGAATAAGTAAGTTAAGATTGCAGCGATTGAAGAACCTAACATCATTGAAGGCATTGCGCGAAGTGGATCTTTGGCAACGAAAGGAATAGCCCCTTCAGTAATGTGAGTTGAGCCTAAGATGAAGTTGACTAAACCAGCATTACGTTCGTTTGTATCGAAACGGTTTTTGAATAATAATACGGCAACAGTTGTGATAAGTGGAGGAGCGATACATGCTGCAGAAACCCCAGCCATGAATGCTGTATTTCCTTCACCAAGAAGAACGGTACCTGTAACGTATGCAGCCTTGTTCACTGGGCCACCCATATCAAAGGCACACATACATCCAATTACAAGACCAAGAAGAATAGGATTTGAATCTTGGAATCCCTTTAAGAACTCCATTAGTGATTGGTTAATACCTGCCATTGGACTAACAATAACACTCATAAATAGTCCGGTGATTAAAACACCCAATAGTGGATATAAGAAAATAGCTTT
>URWJ01000048.1 GCA_900551535.1 uncultured Granulicatella sp.
CCAAATCCAACTTGGAGGTGTTTTTATTTAATTCTCATTTACGGGGGTCAGTGCCAATGAATAGACCTCTTTTTTTATTCAACTGGATATTCTGTATACATTTCTCCAAGGCTCTCAAACTCCACTTGATTTTGTAAGAGTTCAATGATGGCTTCTTGGAAAGCTTCGACCTCTTGAACAGGGAGGCTACAGGTGAATTGAACATTATTGAGGAAGACTTTATCGACGATGGGAATATTTTGCGTTTGACAATAATATTCCACTTTTCCTACATGTGCATAATCAAAGGTAAGGGCAAGTTGATCCTCGAGTCGGCATTCTACGATTCCGATAGCTTTCAACCCTTCGCTTACAGCCCCAGAATACGCACGGACGAGTCCGCCAGCGCCTAGCTTCGTTCCGCCGAAGTAACGTGTCACTACGACCGCGACATCCTTTAATTCATTTTTCTTGAGCACTTCTAGCATTGGAACTCCTGCAGTACCACTTGGCTCACCGTCATCCATCGCACGTTGCACTTGATCGTTTTCCCCAATGAGAAAAGCAGAACAGTTATGCGTTGCTTTCCAATGTTCCTTTTTGATGGCTTGGATAAATTCGAGTGCTTGTTCTTCGCTCGTTACTCGCTGAAAATGCGCAATAAAACGAGACCCCTTAATCTCGATTTCATTCGTCCCAGCCTCTTTAATGGTTTTATATCTCTCTAGCATTCTTTCCCCTCACTTTGGTATTAGTATAGCATAAAGTAGTAAGTATCTCCTGCTTTTTTTTAATGGTCAAATATGGTAGTATAGAAAGGCAGTATATGACTGGAGGAGTAGGTATGATTCAAGTAACTTTAATCATTCGAATCACATTGGTTCTTGCTTTTATCATGCTTAGTTATTGGGCGTTGCAAGGCATTCAAATCGAGAAAATTCTCAGGAAAGGCCGTGTTCAAGAAGCCCGTATCCTCTTTTTACTCATCGCTATTTGGATGGGTGCTAGTATAGCCAAAGTCATATTCGATTTATCAGATTATTTAAATCAGTACATTCAATTGATATTACAGTAGATGGATAGAGAGTTTTTGGAGGTTATTTAATGGATAAGATGATCGTGCGCGGTGGCGATACACGTCTTCAGGGAACAGTAAAAGTAGAAGGCGCTAAAAACGCGGTATTACCGATTTTAGCAGCAAGTATTTTAGCAGATAAAGGCGTTACGCATTTAACAAATGTACCGAACTTATCAGACGTACATATGATGTTAAACGTATTAGGGAGCTTAAACGTCTTAAGTACATTTGACGAAGAAGAAAAGGCAATTACATTAAATGCCACAAAAGATATTACAACAACTGCAGCATTTGAATACGTAAGTAAAATGCGTGCGTCAATCGTTGTAATGGGACCATTATTAGCACGTTTTGGACATGCACGTGTTGCGATGCCTGGTGGATGTGCTATCGGAAGCCGTCCAATCGACCTTCACTTAAAAGGATTCGAAGCAATGGGTGCGACAATCGTTCAAACAGAAGGTTATATCGAAGCGCATGCGGAAGAACTTCACGGAGCTCGTATTTACTTAGATTTCCCATCTGTTGGAGCTACTCAAAACATTATGATGGCTGCGACTTTAGCAAAAGGAACAACATACCTCGAAAACGTAGCGCGTGAGCCAGAAATCGTTGACTTAGCAAATATCTTAAACAAGATGGGTGCGAAAATTGTCGGTGCTGGAACAGAAAACATGCGTATTGAAGGGGTAGAACGTTTGGATGGAACGATTCACTCTATTATCCCAGACCGTATCGAAGCGGGTACATTCATGGTAGCGGCTGCCGTTACAAAAGGCGATGTGTTTATCGAAGATGCGATTGCAGAACATAACCAACCATTAATTTCTAAATTAGGTGAAATGGGTGTTCAGTTTATCGAAGAAGAAGACGGAATCCGTGTCATCGGTCCAGATGAGTTGAAACCAACTGACGTGAAAACTTTACCTCACCCAGGTTTCCCAACAGATATGCAAGCGCAAATGACGATTGCACAATTATTAGCCACTGGTACAAGCACAATGACGGAAACAGTGTTCGAGAACCGTTTCAACCACTTAGAAGAAATGCGTCGTATGGGTGCGCAATTCCGTATTGACTCACATACAGCTGTGATGACTGGTGCCTCAGTATTATCAGGAGCTGAAGTACGTGCTACAGACTTACGTGCTGCGGCAGCGTTAATCATCGCTGGAATGGTTGCAAAAGGATATACACGTGTGACAGATTTACAATTCTTAGACCGTGGTTATTATGAGTTCCATCAAAAATTACGTGCATTAGGCGCAACGATTGAACGTGTGGACGAACCAGACGGACAAGCATTTACTCACGAAGACTTAGAACGTTTATTCGCAGTTTAAAAAAATAAAGAGACAGTGCAAGAGACATCGTAAATGATTCCTATGAATCCTTACAGATATCTTCATCATTACGGTAACGTTGCACCGGTTCGAGCCTTAAAAGTCTCTCACCTTTAAATCCTCAAAAAGGGCGTACGGAATGAAATTCCTACGCCCTTTAAGCACAGTGGTTGAATGGTATGAGCCACACTGTAACCAGTTTGCTCATACCTATTCAACTTTGTGGGGGAAAGAAAACGAAATGCCATAGATACAAATGTACCTATGACATTTCTGTCTTTCTCCCTCGTTTTAATGCGAAGTCACGTTACTGTAATGATAGAATCTGTAAGTTTCTAGTCATCATTTACGTTTGCAACCGCCCTTTTATTTTTTTGCGAATAATCTTAAAATCTTCTTGCTCCAATAATAAAAACACGCAATATCAGATTTAACCAATATTAGGTATACCTTATATTGATAAAAATAAGTTGGTATTTTACGTAAGTTTTTTTAGGGGAAATAGTAGGTGATGGTATCGTTTAATTTTTCGTAAAGGTGTGTAGTTTTTATGTGGTTTTAAAGGGTTTTATGGTACAGTATAATAGACTCAATTTAAAAGGAGGATTGTAATGAACGAAGAATTTAACAATCAGAATCATGACGAAGAAAATATCGAAGTCGAACAAGACAATGAACTCGAGCACCGTCATACTGAAGAACCACAAAAACAATCCATTATAAAGAGTATTTGGAATCATAAAATCATGATGGCGATTCGTCGCTTTTGGAGAAAATTTCATGTAACGAAGCTACTTCTAGCGATGATGCTAACGGTAGTCACACTATTTACGGGATTTTTAGTTTATTCCGCAAAGACAACCGATGTGAGTGGCTTACGTGCTGGGATGGTCCAAGTGACGGAAGTATATGACCGCAATAACCAAGAAGCTGGCGTACTGAATATCAATAAAGGGGAATTTCTAACCATAGACCAGATTTCTCCGAATATGATTAACGCGCTTGTTTCCAC
This sequence comes from uncultured Granulicatella sp., assembly GCA_900551535.1. Taxonomy (GTDB): domain Bacteria; phylum Bacillota; class Bacilli; order Lactobacillales; family Aerococcaceae; genus Granulicatella. Next base: position 3,413 of record URWJ01000048.1, read on the forward strand.
AGAGGATAAACGGTTCTATGACCACCATGGATTCGATCCGATGGGGCTGCTTCGTGCGACATTTGGCCTCTTAATGAACCGTGGCCGAGTGACGGGTGGAGGAAGTACCATTACGCAACAATTAGCCAAGAATGCGTTCTTAACTCAGGAACAATCGTTTATGCGAAAAGCAAAAGAACTCTTCTTGAGTTTCGAGTTGGAGAAGAAATATTCCAAAGACCAAATTTTGGAGATGTATTTAAATAATGCCTATTTCGGAAATGGGGCGTACGGAATTGAAAATGCGTCGCTTCGTTACTTCGGAAAGAGCGCAAAGGATTTAACCATCAGTGAAGCAGCTGTTCTTACGGGAAGCTTAAAAGCACCGAATGTGTACAATCCGATTGACGATATGGAATCGACGGTGAAACGCCGTGCGACTGTCTTACAGTTAATGGTTGATAATGGCAAAATCACACAAGAAGAAGCCGATAAAGCTGCTGCTGAAGTGATTACCGTGACAGATACGTATGAAGCGAATGCCCGTTATAAATATCCATATTATTTCGATGCGGTTATTAATGAAATCACAACGAAATACGGAATCAGCGAAGAAGACTTGCTGAACAAAGGTTACAAAATCTACACAGGGCTAGACCAAAATATGCAAGCGGATATGGAAGAAACCTTCTCAAACAGTTGGTTATTCCCGAAAGCTAGTGACGGCACGATTGCCCAAGCAGCTTCAATTGCCATGAATCCGGAAACTGGAGATGTCCTTGCGACAGTGGGTGGACGTACTAACGAGAAACACACTTTCCGTGGATTTAACCGTGCAACACAGCTTCAGGCGCAACCAGGGTCAACATTCAAACCATTAGCCGTATATACTCCGGCTCTTGAAGAAGGATATCAACCTAATTCTGTTCTAGTGGACGAGAAACGTTCGTATGGTTCAGATAAATATACGCCTGAGAACTGGAATAAAAAGTATCAAGGAACTGTGACGATGACGGAAGCCTTGAACCACAGTTGGAATGCTCCAGCGGTATGGTTACTCGATAAAATCGGATTGAAGAAAGGAATCGAGAAGGTTCATCAATTTGGAATCGAAACGGACCCAGGAGACGAGTACTTAGGGATTGCCCTTGGAGGACTTACAAAAGGGGTCTCCCCAGAACAAATGGCCTCTGCTTATACAGCCTTTGCCAATAAAGGCGTTCGTGTACAACCACGTTTTGTGACGAAAATTGTGGACGCAAACGGGAAAATCGTTGTAGACAACACAGCCGTGAAGGAAAATCGTGTGACAACGGAAGAAGTCGCTAAGAAGATGACAAGTATGCTGTTAACCGTGTACGGTTCAGAAGGTCTTGGCGCACCATTTTCACCAGCTGGTAAGACGATTGCCGGTAAGACAGGGACAACCGAAGCCATCAATAATGACAATGGTTCTCGTGACCAATGGATGATTGGATATACACCAGACGTTGTTGTCGCAACTTGGATGGGATATGACCAATCAGGAAACTACTCTTTATCAGCTTCTAGCCGTGAAGGTGTAGGTCCACTCTTTAAACTAGAGATGGAAGGGTTGCTTCAATTCACCGCGAATACACCATTTAATGTAGAAGCCGTGAAGACAAAACAAAATAATCAAAACAACAATACGAATAACGGTGTCGATCAATTTATCAAAGACGCTCAAAAAGCGGGCGAACAAGTTTGGAATCAAATCCAAGAATGGGGTAAAAACCTCTGGGATAAATTCAGAAATCGATAATGCGAACGTACGTACGTATTGATAGTTTAACCATGCAAAATATGCTATAATAAATGAGTATTTTAAGGAGGAAGAAACATGAGTAATATTTATGATACAGCCAATCAATTAGAACGCGACTTACGCGAATTACAAGAATTCAAAACAGTAAAGGAAAGCTTCGAAGCGATTTATGCTGACGAAACAGCAAAAGCTTTATTTGAAGAATTCCGTACAGTGAATGTCGAGTTACAACAAAAACAATTCTCAGGACAAGAAATCACTGAAGAAGATATTCAAAAAGCACAAGAATTAGGACAAAAAGTGTCTGAAAATGAGCATATTAAAGCATTAATGGAAGCTGAGCAACGTTTGAATACAATTATGCAAGATATCAACCGTATCATCACAAATCCATTACAAGAGCTTTATAGCGCAAAATAATCAATTTTAAACGGTTTTATTAAGAATCGATCCAAAGCATATTTTCTTTGAACGCACAACAGACGGTTCAGGAAAATATGCTTTTTTTGAAGAAAAGAAAGGAGCAACGTATGGTGAAATTCATCCACGCAGCCGACCTCCATCTAGGAATTACGTACGCAGGTGTCGGGAAGAACCATAAAGATATCGCAAGAATGCTAAAACAGGCGGCGTTTGATGCCTTTGAAAGAGTTATCGATACAGCGATTGAAGAAGAAGTCGATGCGCTAGTGTTGGCGGGGGATTTGCTGGATAGTTCACGCACCTTCGTCAAAGAAAAATGTTTCTTGCAGAGTCAGTTGAATCGTCTGGCGCCATTTGGAATTCCTGTCGTTGTAGCGCTTGGGAATCATGATGCGGGCACTTCATACGTTTCTGGGGAGCATATTTATACTTTTGGGAGTGACGTTGAAACGATTGAACTGGAGACGAGAAATGGAGAACGTGTGGCCTTTAGTGGATTTAGTTATGAGGTTCCAGTTGTAGCCGCTAGGAAAGTTCAAGAGTATCCGGTAAAGAGTGCTAACTGCGTTGTTCATATTGGGGTCTTACATGGAGAACTGACGACTGCACAAGGTCGTTATGCGCCATTTTCGATTTCTGAACTAAGAGAAAAAGGCTATGACTATTGGGCGCTCGGACATATTCATAAGTGCCAAGAAGTCTCTAGCCAGCCATGTGCGTGGTATAGCGGTACGACGCAAGGAGCGGACCGTAAAGAGAGTGGTCCAAAGGGAGCTTTGCTGGTAGAGATTTTGCCAGGGAAAGCTCCAGAAGTTCGCTTTATTGAAACGAGTACGATGGATTGGACGGAGGTAGAACTTGCTATCAGCGAGAACGCTCGTTTAGAAACCTTACCGTATCTCATCGTAGAGGCACTACCAAATCCATCGAAACGCAGTCTTGTGACGCTGCATTTACTAACGCAAGAATCAATCTATTCAAGAGAAGATTTAAAACAACTCACAGAAGTTGTGAATGGATTGTTAGAAGAAAAACGAAGCCTTGTGACAGTGATGAGTATTCGAGAACAAATTACAAAACCGCTTCGAGGAGCTTCTGGAATTTCTCTTTCAGGAGAGGTGGATACGTCTCTCTTTTCTGAAATGGAAATCGCAAAAAGCGGATTTTCGAATCAGTTGATGAGCGACTTCCTGCAAAAAGAAGATGTCCAAGAAGAGATTCACGAACGAGCACTTCGCTTATTAGAAGTTCGCTTTTCGGGAAGGGAGGAAGGGTAATGTACATTTCAAAAATCGAAATCGATCATTTTGGAAAATGGGAACATGAGACCTTTACTTTCCATCCGAACTTGCAAGTCGTGCAAGGCCTGAATGAATCTGGAAAGACGACCCTTCGACGCTTTATCGAGCAGATGCTCTTTGATTTTAAACAAAAGAAGAATGGCGTGTATCCTTATCAACCGCTCCATACGAATACGCGTGGCGGACGGATGTGGATTGAAGATGAAGGGCTGGGTGCTCTCATTATCGAGCGTAGCGCTGTGGGGTCGCAGAGGAAACTCGTTCTAAGGAGTGCAGAAACTGGACAAGAGTTACCAGAAACGATGCTGGAGCGTGTTCTTCATGAGTTGACGATGAATGAGTATCATTCACTCTTTGGATTCAATGAAGAGGAATTGCAAAATAATGCGTTTGGAAGCGAGGAGGAAATCCATCGCTTCTTGTATAGTTTGAGTGTTATGGGACATAAGGGTGCCTATGAGGAGAGTCAGAAGTTACTTGCTGAGGCGGATAAGTTGTTTCGTCCACAGGCAAAAAAACTCGAACTCAACGAGCGAATGGACAGACTCGAAGGCTTAACAAATCAATTGACACAAACCAAAGGAGAGAACGCTCTTTATGAAGGTTATGTAAGTACTATCTTAGAGCTTCAAAAAGAAGAAGCGGAATTATCTGCAAAATTACAAGACACAGAATCTAGACTCGATGTCTTAGAGAATAAGCTCGCTCATTTTGATGCTTTAGAAGAATTCCGTGCAATGGAAGGACTACAAGAGTTTCCAAAAGACTACGACCATAGTAAGGCTGTAGAAGGCAATAATACTTTACGTGCCTTTGAAAAAGAACTCGAAAGAACAAAAATCGAGTTAGAGCAGGCAAAAGCGGAAGTAGAAGTACTTGAACAAGTAACGGAGGATACGACTCTTGAAGCACTGTACGCGAAGGCTCAAGGTGCTGCAGCGGTAGAAGAGCGTGCCTTTGAATTGGAACGTGAGTTGAAGACGCATCCGGGGAATATTGGTGTTCAAAGTGAACATGCCAAACCATTTACAGAGGCTGAATTAACAGAATTAGATACTCTTCAAGGGGAACAAGGACATGCAGGGCAATTCCAATCAGGGCTTCTTATTGGGTTAGTTGGAATTATTGCCATTATCGTGGTTGGATTTTTAACGAACCAAGTAGTGCTAGGTGTTGGAGTTGCTGCAGCTCTAGGAATTGGTGGAAGGTTCTTCTTACACAAAACAGGGAAGTTACAATCTCCGAAAAATAGCGCAGTAGACGAACGTATTCAACAGCTCCTTTCAGGGAAAGGAATTGAAGTAACTCTAGACGAAGCAAGACGTTTTGTACGAAGAAATGAAGGACGTAGTGTCAATGATTTCTTACAAAAGAAGGCGCAATTTGTTCAGTTGGAACAAAGACTAGATGACTTTAAAGAAGAAAGCAAAGGCTTCTGGACTAAAGAACATATCATGCCTCCAGCGACTGTAGAGCAACAGCTACGCATTATCCGGGAGACATGGATGGCTTCTCAAAAACGAGTGGCAAAATTGGAACAACTTCAAGAAAGTATCTTAAAGAAAGAACGCCATTTAGCGCAATTGGAACAAGATACAACAGAAGTGCGTGAAGAATTACAAGTTGACATTTCATCCCTTGGAATCACTTCGGTAGAAGAGTTTAGAACCCAGTTACCTACACTAGACAATCGTGTAGCCTTAGTTCAAAAGAGAGCGTATATTGAAAAGCAAGTTGCACTTTTTACGAATGAAGAAAAAGAAAGCTTAGAACGACAAATGCTTGAAGAGGAAATTCAAGACGAGTCTTTCACGAAGGCGCAATTGGAAAGTAAACGGAAAGAAGTACGTGACCAATTGGCAAGTACGAAAACAAAGGCAGAACTGCTCGAAGAAGATGACAATGCAGAAGTTAAGCTATATACCAAGGCTGATGTAAATGCCAAGAAGGAGCAAAATACTACAGGAGACAAGGTGGCAAATGCTGACGATGACCTATCAATGGCTATAGTACATGGTCTAGGTGGAAAGTCTAATATAGAATCAGTTGATTGCTGTATCACTAGATTAAGGTGTACTGTAAAGGATTCAGGACTTGTTAAGGATGATGTCTTAAAGGGAACTGGTGCTGCTGGTGTAGTAAAGGCAGGAGCAGGAGTACAGGTAATATATGGTCCTAGGGTAACAATCATAAAGTCTAACCTTGAAGAATACTTGGAAAGATCTAATGTTGAAGATGCTTATGGGGATATGTTGGCTGCCGGTAAGTTAAGTGAAGGTGCCATGCTTGAAGAAGAAAAGAAAGTTGAACTTGGAGAATCTAGTTTGGAAATAGTTTCTCCAGCAAATGGAGACTTGCTTGATTTAAGTCAGGTTCCTGATGATGTATTTTCACAGAAACTAATGGGTGAAGGATTTGCTGTTGAATCTGCTGATGGAGATATATACGCTCCAGTAAGTGGTGAAGTAGGTATGATATTCCCAACTAAGCATGCGATAATAATTGCTACAGAAGATGGTCTTGAAGTATTGATCCACATGGGTATA
>URWJ01000049.1 GCA_900551535.1 uncultured Granulicatella sp.
TATTGGCAAAACAGAAACTAATCTAAAATGGAAGGAAATAGTCATGGAAGAAAAAATTAAACTAAGAGACTATAATATATTTTATTTTATAACGTTATTATCAATTCTCGTTTTGAAATCAAAAGAAGCAGGTATTATTACAACTTTCTTTGTGGTTGGCGGCATTTTAATTATTTTCAACTATATTATTTTTATAAGTTTGTTTAAGAATCTGCTCGTCTTCTATAAACGCAAGCATGAAAATATTCTGTTTCTTGTCAGCCTCGTTTTACAACTTATCGGAGCTGGACTTTTCGTTATATCCATCGCAATGAATTTTGAATTATTAATAGGACCTCAGATGGACATATTGACTTTACCAATTATCTTGTATCTTATTGGAATTAATTTGATCGAAATTTCTGGTTTGGTAGCGTATGTTACGCAGGAAAAGAGTAAAGGAAGCTTCCCGCGGATAAGTGTTATTCTAACAGTGTTACTTATTATTAGCTTTAATGTCACTGTATTATATTAAAACGAAAAAGACTTTGCTGAAAATTCTATTGTTTCATCATGAAAACAATAGAATTTTCTTGCATTTTAAATAACTTTCATGTACAATCATTGATGGTGTAAAAACCAAAAAAAATTCACACCTAATTGGATGTTAAGATTGGTGCTTCTTTTAGAAGAGGTCTTATCGCTGAAAATTGGGGAGGAAAATATAAACCAAATTGGAGGAAAACAAAAATGGCAGTTATTTCAATGAAACAATTGTTAGAAGCTGGTGTACATTTCGGTCACCAAACACGTCGCTGGAACCCTAAGATGAAGAGATACATCTTCACAGAAAGAAATGGTATCTATATCATCGACCTACAAAAAACTGTTAAATTAGTGGACGATGCATACAACTATATGCATGAAGTTGCTGAAAACGGTGGTATTGCATTATTCGTTGGTACTAAAAAACAAGCACAAGATGCTGTTAAAGACGAAGCAATCCGTTCAGGTCAATACTACGTTAACCATCGTTGGTTAGGTGGTACTTTAACTAACTGGGATACAATCCAAACACGTATCAAACGTTTGAAAAAAATCAAAGAAATGCAAGAAGATGGCACTTTCGAAGTATTACCTAAAAAAGAAGTTGGTATTCTATTAAAAGAATTAGACAAACTTGAAAAATACTTAGGTGGTATTAAAGATATGCCACGCATTCCTGATGTAATGTTTATCGTTGACCCTCGTAAAGAACGCATTGCAGTTCAAGAAGCTCACAAATTAAACATTCCAATCGTTGCTATGGTTGACACAAACTGTGACCCAGATGAAATCGATGTTGTTATTCCATCAAATGATGATGCTATCCGCGCGGTTAAATTAATCGTTGCTAAAATGGCAGATGCATTCATCGAAGGTAACCAAGGTGAAGACGTAGCAGTAGACGTTGAAGACTTAGATAAAGATACTTCATTAGAAGATATCGAAAAATTAGTTGAAGGCGACAACGCTGAATAATCACTAACTGTTAAGCTGTTTGAATCAGAAAGAGGCGAAATAGACTTTTCAATTCAAACAGCTTTTTTTAAAAAGTTTGTAAAAAATTTAAAAGCAAATTATAGGAGGAATTGAGAATGGCTCAAGTTACAGCTCAATTAGTAAAACAATTACGCGACATGACTGGCGTAGGTATGATGGATGCTAAAAAAGCATTAGTTAAAGTTGAAGGAGATATCGACAAAGCGGTTGACTACTTACGTGAAGCTGGTTTAGCAAAAGCTGCTAAAAAAGCAGACCGTATCGCTGCAGAAGGTATCACTAATGTATTAGTTGAAGGAAACCGCGCAGTTATCTTAGAAGTAAATGCTGAAACTGACTTCGTTGCTAAAAACGACAAATTCCAAGCATTAGTTAAAGAATTATCTGAAGCAATCTTAAAAGCAAACCCTTCAACATTAGAAGAAGCTCTTGAAGTTGAAACTCCAAACGGTAAAATTTCTGATGTTATCGCAGAAGCAACTACAGTTATCGGTGAAAAAATCACTTTACGTCGTTTCGAAATCGTTGAAAAATCTGATGCAGATGCTTTCGGTGCATACTTACACATGGGTGGACGTATCGGTGTGTTAACTGTTGTTGAAGGTTCTACAGACGATTCAGCAGCTAAAGATGTCTCAATGCACATCGCTGCAATCAACCCTAAATATATTGACCGTTCACAAGTTTCTGAAGAAGAATTAGAACATGAAAAGAAAGTTCTTACTGAACAAGCATTAAACGAAGGTAAACCAGCTAACATCGTAGAAAAAATGATTGCTGGACGTTTAAACAAATTCTTAGCTGAAATCAGCTTAAACGACCAACCATTCGTTAAAGATCCAGATCAAACTGTATCTAAATTCGTTGCTTCTAAAGGCGGAAAAGTTAAATTATTCCACCGTTACGAAGTTGGTGAAGGTTTAGAAAAACGTGTTGATAACTTTGTAGAAGAAGTTATGGGACAAGTTAAAAAATAATCACTGTTCATGTGAGGGAATATGGTAGATAGCTACCCGCTATTCCCTTTTTTTATAAAGATTAAGGAGATAAAGCAATGGTTGAACCAAAATACAAACGTGTTGTTTTAAAATTAAGTGGTGAGGCATTAGCAGGCAAAGCAGGCTTTGGTATTAACCCACCAACAATTAAAGAAGTTGTGAAAGAGTTAAAAGAGGTTCATGATTTAGGTGTTGAAATTGCCATTGTTGTCGGCGGTGGTAACATTTGGCGTGGAGTTACTGGCGAAGAAGTTGGTATGGAACGTGCTCAAGCAGACTACATGGGAATGTTAGCAACAGTTATGAATGCATTAGCACTTCAAGATGCTTTAGAAAATGTAGGAGTTCCAACTCGTGTGCAAACTTCTATTGATATGCGTCAAATCGCTGAACCTTACATCCGTCGTAGAGCTGTTCGTCACTTAGAAAAAGAACGTGTTGTGATTTTTGCAGGCGGTACAGGGAACCCTTACTTCTCAACTGATACAGCCGCTGCTTTACGTGCTGCTGAGATCGAAGCAGACGCAATCTTAATGGCGAAAAACAATGTGGATGGTGTTTATAGTGCCGACCCACGTGTAGACGTCAATGCGAAGAAATACAATGAATTAACACACTTAGATGTTATCCAAAAAGGTTTGAAGGTTATGGATACAACGGCAAGCTCACTTTCTATGGATAATGATATTCCTTTAGTGGTGTTTAATTTAAACGAACCAGGAAATATTAGACGAGTTGTATTAGGGGAGAACATTGGTACAACAGTTAGGGGGAAATAGGTAATGTCAACTAGCGAAATTTTAGCTCATACTAAAGAACGTATGAAAAAATCTGAAGATGCACTTCAACGTGAATTAGGCTCAATCCGTGCTGGACGTGCAAACGCAAGTCTTTTAGACCGTTTAGAAGTGGAATACTACGGAGCATTAACTCCAGTAAACCAATTAGCTTCAATCACTGTTCCAGAAGCACGTATGCTTTTAATTACACCATATGATAAATCTTCATTAAACGACATTGAACGTGCGATTTTAATGAGCGATATCGGAATCACTCCAACAAGTGATGGTTCTGTTATTCGTTTAATTATTCCACAATTAACAGAAGAACGTCGTAAAGAATTAGCTAAACAAGTAGGTAAAGAAGCTGAGAGTGCAAAAGTAAGCGTACGTAATATTCGTCGTGACGCCATTGACCAAGCTAAAAAAGCTGAAAAAGCTAAAGAAATTACTGAAGATGAACTACACACATTAGAAAAAGACATCCAAAAAGTAACGGATGATAGTGTTAAAAACATCGACAAATTAGCAGCAAACAAAGAAAAAGAACTTTTAGAAGTTTAATTTGAATAGAAAAGGGGCTTTTGCCTCTTTTTTATTTATTAGGGAGGAACAAAATGACCCAAAAACAATGGAAAATGATTAGTACAATTATTTCAATTATTATTGTGGTTGTATTTGCTCTTTACAAGGCTTTTGGAGAGCAAAAGGCAACGAATAAATCAAATACTCATTCTTCATCGAAAACGTCTCAGAGCGCGTCTGATTCATCTTTTACAGGAACCAATTTTGATTACTTTGAGAGCATGAAAAAATATCCGTTTAAATATGTTTACGGAGCAGACGGAGATACATTCCATTTAAGTTATGAAGGAAAAGAGTTTAAAGTACGTTTACTGATTGTAGATTCTCCAGAAACAGCAAAAGAGGGTAAAGAAGCACAACCGTTTGCGGATGAAGCGAAGAAACGTACAGAAGAACTATTGACGAACGCGAAGAAAATCGAAGGAAGTTTTGATGTTGGTGATCATTCAGATAAGTACGATCGTGCATTAATGTATGTATATGTTGATGGTAAATTGCTTCAAGATATTTTAATCGAAGAAGGACTTGCCAGAGTTGGATATGCGTACGAACCAAACACAAGCTTATTGAAACAATTCCAAGAAATTGAAAAGAAAGCAAAAAAACGCAAGAAAAATATTTGGGAAAAAGATGGATATGTGACTAACAAAGGCTATGATACCAGCGTTTATAAGTAATCTATCTAAACTATATATTGTGTTTTAAAATGAAAATGCATTTTCATAAGAACTATATATTGTATTTTGATTCAAAATGATGTATGATATCTTCTGTCAGAAAAAATAAAAAAGGGGAGAAGTAATATGTCAAATCGCAATATTATTCTTTATTCAAAACCAAATTGCATGCAATGCAATTTTACAAAACAATTTTTCGAAAATAACAACGTGGAATTCACAGTAAAAGATGTTTTCGAGTCAGAAGAAGCTTTAGCAGAAGTGAAGGAATTAGGCTTCCAATCATTACCTGTTATCGTAGCTGATGGCGTAGAACCATTCTTCGGATTCCGTCCTGATCTTTTAGAAAAATTAGTGGGATAATTTTAACTATAAAAGAAATGTACACTTTTAGTAGGAAACTGCTAAAAGTGTTTTTTTATTTCAATTTTTAAAGCGCTTTTTCCAGATTTCATGATATACTAGAGAAGACTTAAAAAGGAGGACGCATCAATGGGATTTAATGCTGTTATTTCAAAGAAATCCGTTAATAAATCAAAGAAGATTGCCGAACGTTTTGCGCAGTGGCTTAAACAAGATGAAGCACATCAGGTTTACTACATTGTTCCTGATCACATTAAGTTTACTGCCGAAATGGAGATGATTCGACAAGTCGGAGAGTTATTAACGGATTCATCTTCTCGTAGCTACGCTTCAACAAGACTACAAGTATACAGTTTCAAACGTTTATTATGGTATTTGCTAAGAAATGAAGCTATTACTGAGAAAACATCGATTTCAAAAGTCGGAATTACCATGCTATTGAAATCAATTCTAGAGGAACATTCAGAAAATCTTGTTCTCTTTAAAAATGAAGCTCGTCATAAAGGTTTTCTTGAACAATTAAGCAAGGTCATGAATGAATTTCAATCTGGTGGAATTGAAGTTGAGGATTTCTCTAGCTTTTTTGAAGCGTCCACTCCTTCAGAAAACGAGCAACGATTAAAAGAATTTGGGATTATTTATCGTTACTATATAGAAGCACTAAAAGAAGATTTTGTTCATCAAGAAGAAAGCTATGCGCAATTATGCAGCGTAATTACTACTAAGGATTTGTCCAATACCTTTATTGTAATCGATGAAATGGTGACATTAACGAAGGCTGAAATGGAAGTGATTGAAGCCTTAGTTGGGAGCGGGGCAACCGTTGAATTTCATGCAACATTAACGACATATGGAGTCCATACCGCTAAAAACGAAGCAGGGGATTCATTATTTACTTCAAACAGACTCCTCTTAGAAAGACTCTCAAGATGGGTGAATAGAGGAGAGGACTTAGCTCGCATCATAGAATGGGAAGAGAGCAATTCACTTTTTGATGATGAATTTAAAGAAGTAGAAAAATTCTGGCTTGAAACGAATGGTGGACTTCCAAAAGTGAAGACAACAGCCAAAGATAAACTCCCATTGAAAAAGATCACTTTTACCAAGTACACAGATGAAAGAGAAGAGTATCAAGAGACATTTGCCCAAATTAAGAGAATGGTACAAGAGGGTGAAGTTCGCTATAAAGACATTCAAATTTTGGGGCGTAATTTAGAAGAGAATCATTTATTCCTGGAATCTCTTTTAAAACAATATGATATTCCCGGGTTTATCGATTTATCAGACTCAATGGAGCATCATCCAATTATTCAAGTTCTGGATGCACTCTATAATATTTGGCAATACGATTGGCGTTATGCCGATATTATGAGTCTTCTTCGTAGCGAATATATCTTGTGGTATAAAGGTGATGAAACGCCTCTTAAGGAGCAATTACAAGCCTTTAGACAGCAATTAGATGAAACGGAAACAGTTATTCTTGCTAATGGTTACGAAGGTTATCAATGGACCAATGGAAAACCTTGGGCCTATGTGGAAGATTCTATTGATGAAGATTCTAAAGTTGAAGTGACAGATAAAAATACGCAAATTCTTTTAAAAGCGCAAGAACTTCGAGATGAATTAACAAGCGTATTACTACCTGCATTTAAGAAATTAGAACAAGCAGCTACAACGACTGAGGCAGTTACTGTATTGTATCAATTATTGACGACTCTAGGATTAGATCAATCCGTTATTTACTGGAGAGATGTTGCTGCTGAAGAAGGAGACGTCGAAACAGCGAGACGTCAAGAGCAAGTTTGGTCTGAATTTATCCGTTTACTAGATGAATATATCTATATTTTCGGAGATAAATCCTTTGATTGGGAAACCTTTATGATGTTACTTCATACAGGATTTGAACAAACACACTATAATTTAGCGCCTTCTACATTAGATGAATTAACGATTACAGGAATGGATTCCGTTCGATATATACCTAAGAAAATTACTTTTGCAGTCGGACTCACGCAAGGTGTAATGCCACGAAACATTGATGAGACAGGGTTATTAACGGATGACGAACGTGAACTTTTTTCCAATCAACTAGATAGTGGCCGTTTCCTAGCGCCTACAACAGGACAACTACAATCAGTTGAACCATTTGTGTTCTATCAGTTACTCATGAGTGCAACAGAGCATCTTTATCTATCGTGCGCTATTTCTAAAGATGGTAAGGAACAACTGGTTTCAAATTTTGTTCAACGATTACTAAAACATTATGAACTAGAAGAAATTGAAGGGTCAGTCAATCGACAAAACCGTTTAGAACAAGGAGATTTTGTCGTTCCGTTTGAACTTTTTACAACGCTTCTATTGAAGATGAGAGAAAACAAGTTCAAAGAAAAAGACGAGATTGATTTCTTATGGAAATTAATTCCACATTTACTAAAAGCCGACGCTGCATTCAGCGCTGACTATCATGCGTTACTGGCATCTGTCTTCAGATTAAATGTAGCGAGTAAATTACCACTTTCTCTTGCACAAGAGCTTTATGGAAATCAATTGAATTTATCAACGTCTCAAATTGAAACTTACTATAAGGATCCATTTAGTCATTTCTTACAATACGGATTAAGACTGAAAGAACGCCAAGAATTCGAGCTATCACCAGCCAATACAGGAGAATACTTCCATGAATTCTTCGATCAGTTTATTAAAGAATTAAATACACGTGAACTATCACTAAGAGAATTAACATTCGAACAAAAAATAGCCATTGAGCAAGAAATCTTCAATCGAATGAAAGAGAACCCGAAATTTGCGATTTTAGGCTCTTCTAGACGTTTAAACTTCGTCCAAGGATTGTTACACCAAACTCTAATGCAAACGACAAATGCGCTTCAAAAACAAGCCTTAGCGCTAGAGACAAAACCTTGGATGACCGAAGTGGTATTCGGGACTTCTGGAAACTATCCCATTCACATTCCAATTGGTAAAAATCAATCCATTCATTTACGTGGGAAGATTGACCGTATCGACTTACTACAGTCAGATAACGGAATTTATAATGGGATTATTGACTATAAATCTTCTGAACAAAAATTTGAGATTGCCAAACTCATTGCAGGGGTTCAAATCCAACTATTAACGTATTTGAAAGTATCTGAAGAAATTATTCGCAGTGAAACAGGTACGGTTCCAACGCCTCTAGAAGCAAGCTATATCCATGTGCATAATCCAAAATTCAGCATTAAAGAAGTGCCAACGGAAGATAAGTTTATCCAAGAATGGACTAAAGCCTTTAAACATCGTGGTTTAGTAAACTCGGATGAAATTGCTAGACTTAATCCGGAACTTGTTGAGACAAGTAAATCAAACGTATTAAATGTCGCTTTGAAAAAAGATGGTGGTATCAGTGCTACTTATAAAAATGGCGTTTATACAACAGAAGAATTGAAGTTATTCAAAAATTTCGTATGGGAAAAGATTCAAGAAGCAGGTAAAGGTATCCTATCTGGGGATATCACACTAGCTCCATATGAAGACTTTAAACAATATGCAGATTCTGTATCCGGTAAATTTAGTAGTATTGCCCAGTTCGATGCTACAAACCCAGAAAATAGATATCGTAATCTTCCTAAATTTGAAAAAGAAGAGGGGATTTCATTTATTCAAGAGGAATTACAAGAGAAGAAAGGAGAGACAGAAGAATGATTCCAGAGAAACCAAAAGGATTACAAGCAACACCTGATCAATGGAAGGCAATAGCTACTCGTGGGAACAATCTTCTTGTTTCTGCTTCAGCCGGATCTGGGAAAACAAAAGTGCTTGTAGAACGAATCTTGATGCATATTCAAGAGGGTATCGATATTAATGAATTGTTAGTTGTGACCTTTACGGAACTTGCAGCAAAGGAAATGAAGGAGCGTCTTCGCACTAAATTAGAAGAAGCAATTGAAAAATCAACGGATGAAGTCCTTCAACAACGTTTTGCGAAGCAATTACAACTCATCCCTTCGGCTATGATTTCAACAATCCATAGTTTCTGTATGAAAGTGATTCGTCGTTATTTCTACTTAGCGGGTATTGATCCAGTCTTTACGATGATGGATGAAATCGAAGGACAACTACTACAAGAAAAGGTATGGAGAGCACTAGAAGAAGAGCTTCTTGAACATCCTGAATTTGAAGAAGTATTTGCAACGTTCTCAAACGATCGTTCGGACGATGGTATTACGTATACTGTTTACCGTCTATACCAATATTCACGCTCTAAAAGAGAACCTAAAACATGGCTATCAACTTTAACTGAGAATTATGCAGTTGGTAGTGATTATGCTTCAACACCTTTCGTTAAAACGTACGTAAAACCAGCATTAATCGAAGAGTTAAGTTACCTTGTTACTCAATATGATCAACTTCTTAAAGATATCGAACTTCTTGGAGCTCCGAAGCATCAAGCAGTTTTAGAAGATGATTTAGACTTCGTAAAAACGATTTTGGTACATATCCAAGAGGAGT
>URWJ01000050.1 GCA_900551535.1 uncultured Granulicatella sp.
AACCCGCGTTCGGAGCTATTGCCAAAGAACCGTCAACATCAGAATCTGCCTTTGGCAAGCCATCTTTTGGTGCTCCCTCCTTTGGCTCTGGAAAGTCACCTGTTGAATCGCCTGCCTCCGGATCTGCCTTTGGCAAGCCATCTTTTGGTACTCCGTCCTTTGGCTCTGGAAATTCATCTGTTGAGCCGCCTGCTTCCGGATCTGCCTTTGGTAAGCCCTCTTTTGGTACTCCTTCCTTTGGCTCTGGAAATTCATCTGTTGAACCGCCTGCCTCCGGCTCTGCCTTTGGCAAGCCCTCTTTTGGTACATCTGCCTTCGGAACTGCATCAAGTAACGAAACTAACTCTGGATCCATATTTGGAAAGGCTGCATTTGGTTCATCATCTTTTGCACCCGCCAACAATGAACTTTTCGGATCAAACTTTACTATTTCAAAACCTACAGTTGACAGCCCAAAGGAGGTAGATTCAACGTCACCTTTCCCATCTTCTGGCGATCAAAGTGAAGATGAGTCTAAGAGTGATGTAGACTCTTCTTCGACACCTTTTGGTACGAAACCTAACACCTCTACGAAACCAAAGACCAATGCCTTTGATTTTGGGAGTTCTTCCTTTGGATCTGGATTTTCAAAGGCTCTGGAATCTGTTGGTTCCGATACAACTTTTAAATTCGGTACTCAGGCTTCACCTTTCTCTTCACAGTTAGGAAACAAATCACCATTCAGTTCCTTTACAAAAGATGATACTGAAAATGGATCTTTAAGTAAGGGCTCTCCCAGTGAAATCAATGACGATAATGAAGAACACGAAAGCAATGGTCCCAACGTAAGCGGTAATGATTTGACAGATTCTACGGTTGAGCAAACATCTTCTTCTAGATTACCGGAAACTCCCTCGGATGAAGATGGTGAAGTTATCGAGGAGGAAGCGCAAAAATCCCCCATAGGCAAGCTAACTGAAACTATAAAAAAAAGTGCCAATATTGACATGGCTGGTTTGAAAAATCCTGTATTTGGAAATCATGGGGTGCTGGTTACTTTGGTAATATTCTCTATGTCAATTGGTTTCGCTATACCATGGGAACAATTATTATCATTTTAGGCCTTCACCAGATGGAAATTTTTCATTTTAAGAAATTAGAGGTTCAAAAAAGCTTTACTTTTAAGAAATCAGAAGCCAATCGTTATTGGTCAGCCTTTTTACTCGGTATTACTTTTAGCTTTGGTTGGACGCCTTGTATTGGTCCTGTTTTGAGTTCTGTTCTCGCAATTGCAGCTTCTGGTGGTAATGGAGCAGTACAAGGTGGCTTCCTCATGTTAGTTTATACCCTTGGTCTTGCTATCCCATTTCTCATTTTGGCGCTTGCCTCTTCTATTGTTTTACGCCATTTTGGGAAAATAAAACCTTATATGGGACTACTAAAGAAAATTGGCGGGTTACTTATCATCTTGATGGGAATTTTACTTATGCTGGGAAATCTTAATGTTCTAGCTTCAATATTTGGTGGATAAAAGGAGGAATCTCATGAAAAAAACAATGTTAGTCATCACAGGTCTTGTTTGTGTTGCTCTGTTGGGTGCCTGTGGAAATCAAAAATCAGCTAGTGGAACTAAGTCTGGACACGGACAATTTACAAATAAAACGACAGCTACAAAGTTGAATCAAGGCGAAGCAGCTCCTGATTTTGAACTAAAAGGAGTTGACGGGAAAACTTATAAATCGTCAGATTTCAAAGGAAAGAAAGTTTATCTCAAATTTTGGGCATCTTGGTGCTCTATCTGCTTGTCTACATTGAAAGATACTGATGAGTTAGCTAAAAATGCTGGGAAAGATTATGTAGTTTTGACGGTTGTTTCACCGGGGCATGTTGGTGAAAAATCTGAAGCAGATTTTAAAAACTGGTATGAGAAATTAAATTATAAACATTTACCTGTTTTACTAGATCCTAGTGGTAAATTATTGGAGCAATATGGTGTTCGTTCCTATCCGACAGCTGCATTTATTGGAAGTGATGGGAAATTGGTAAAAACTCGTCCTGGACTTATTAAAAAAGCAGAAATTGAATCAACTCTTAAAAGCATTAAATAGGAGGGGAGGATGATGGATCATAAAATGAAATGGTTATTATTGGGTGGAGCAGTCCTACTGGTTTTAGGTTTATTTGTGCTGGGAAGTCGCATGATACCAACCCTTAAAAATCAGTCTGCTATTAATCAGATCAAAGAAGCAGCTGTTAGTCAGGCTGAACCGGTCAAGCAAAAGAAAGCGGACTTGAAAAATGCAAATTTAAAGCATATCTATTTGATGTTGGAGAGGAAAGAGTATCTGATTGGGATGTTCGATTGATGAGCTTTGTTAAAAAATATGGTGGAATCTTGTTGTTTCTAGCAATTTTAAATCGATGGACACTTAAAATCGGTGAAAATGTAAATGGAGATCCAGAGTTAGTGCGCATATTAATGGGCCTCTTATTCCCAGTTTTTATGTTTGCACTAACATTGATGCTTGGAAAATGGATTGAATATCTGACTAGAACAATTTACTTCTATAAGTATCGTAAAGAATACAGAGAATACTTTAATATTACTAATGAGCAGTGGTACGGAAAGTTCTTTGCTAGATTTATGTCGAACCAAAAATGATTAGTAGAGGGGAAAAGAATGGTGCAGGAGAAAAACAAACTCTTTGGAGCAAGTTTTGAGCAATCAAAGAGGGTTGTCCCAAGAAGTTATGCAACCGAAGACGGTGCTCAAATGGGTGTGTCTGTGTCTATGAGTTTTTGGAAGAGAGTGTTCGGACTTGTTGGATTAATGTTTAGTTTTATAGCTTATGGAGCGGGGATATATATGACCGATGGTTTCAGAAGTTCAACAGATAGTGTTCAGGTCATTTCTGAAAGCACGGGAGCATTGATTGGAGAAATAGGGTCTTATTTTCGCCCAATCAATTTGGTATTAGTAATTTTATTTACAGCATTAATAATTTTAAATATTATCCCAAAATTTAATTATGCGTATCAATTAATATATGGAAATTGTTTATTAATAATGTTCGGGTTAGTAACAATTTTTTCTGGGTTACCTTTATTAATTGGGTTAACAATTGGAGCGCTTGGAACACTCGCATTTATTGTTCAACTAATCTTTTTTGGTTATTTAGTTAAGAAACTTATTGTCGATGTAATTAAGGAAGTTAAGACATCCCTTTATAATGAAAAAGAAATAAAAGATAAAGATTGGGGAACCCCTATCAATAAATTTGTAAAAAGATATGGTGGAATATTATTAGGATTATCTATTCTAAATCGTTGGACTTTTAATTTTGGTGAATTTAGTAAAGATAATCCAGGGCTTATGAGTTTTTTGTCTGGCTGGTTATTTATACCGCTCATTAGTCTCTTATTATTTGCTGAAGGCCAGATTTTAAAAAATTTTGTAAAATCCTTTTATTTCTTTAAATACCGAAATGAATACAGAGAGTACTTTAATATCACCAATGAGCAGTGGTATGGAAAGTTCTTTGCTAGATTTATGTCGAAATCATAATCGTTAGACTATCCTTTTATGGGATAGTCTTTTTTTGTTTTTCCAGGCAAATGCTCTATTGAATTTCAAATTAGGAGTGCTATAATGAAGGTAACAATAGTCGGTTAATAGTTTTCAATTTCATTGGAGGTGGTCTTTATGGACTTAGTATTACCAATGTTTCTGGGGACGTTTGCACTGATGGGAGTTGCTCTATATGTGTTTTACTGGATCATCCGATTAGCCGTAAAACATGGAGTAGAATCCCAACAAAGGAAGTCACATTAACGGCTTCAGAAAAAAGATATAGAGGTGGCGTGCCACCTCTATTTTCGTGGAGGAAGACAATGAAAGAAATGAACCATTTTGGCGTGTATGGAGTTTGTATTCACGAGGGACGCATCCTTTGTATTCGTAAGACGCGTGGGCCATACCGTGGACGCTATGATTTGCCAGGAGGAACGCCAGAAGAAGGAGAGAGCTTGGTAGAAACGTTGAAGAGAGAAATGCTAGAGGAGACGGGATTTCAAGTGTCTGCAATTTACGAAAATACGATTCGTGATGTGTTTGTGACTGTTCCAGAAATTGCGCGCGTGCATCATGAGTTTGTGCTATTTACGATTGATGTTGAAGAAAAGAACGCTCAAACGGTAGAGGACTTCGTGACGAACGAAGAGAAGAACGATTCGAAGGGAATTGTGTGGGTTCCACTAGAAGAAGTGAGCGTTGAAAATGCGTCTCCACTCGTAATAGAAGCCGCTCGACCAACACAGGCATTCGAGGCGAAGCATTACGAACAATGGGTGATGTACGACGAAGATTTTATGAACTAAAATGAATTTAGCTATTTAAAGACCTCTGAATTTTTGTTATAATATAGTTAAACAGCTGTTCATGTTTTTAGTACCCTTTTATGAAAGGGAATTCAGGGAGGTATTGTTAATGGAAGTTATTGTTGTTAAAACTCAAGAAGAAGGCGCATTAGCCGCTTTTGAGATTTTTAAACGCGCACACGGCGAAGGAGCGAAAGTGTTTGGACTAGCGACAGGCTCAAGTCCAATTGGATTATATGAATTACTTAGAAATAGCGATTTAGATTTTTCAGATCGTATCTCAGTGAACTTAGATGAATATGTTGGATTGGCACCAACGGACGAACATAGCTACGCTTATTTCATGTATGAATATCTTTTCAATGCGAAGCCATTTAAACATAGCTATTTACCAGATGGGATTGCAAAAGACGTAGATGCAGAAGTTGAACGTTATGAACGTGTTCTTCAAGAAAATCCAGTAGACTTGCAGTTATTAGGCATCGGAAGTAATGGACATATCGGATTCAACGAACCTGGTACACCATTCACTCAACGCACACATAAGGTTCATTTAACAGAATCAACCATTGAAGCGAACAAACGCTTCTTCGAAAAAGAAGAAGATGTGCCACGCTACGCTTATTCAATGGGATTACAATCCATCATGGATGCCAAAGAAATCGTGTTAATTGCATTCGGACCTAAGAAAATCCATGCGATTAAAGGATTAGTGGAAGGTCCTATCACAGAGGAAGTTCCTGCAAGTATCCTACAAAAACATCCAAAAGTGACAGTTATTTGTGATGAAGCAGCTGCAGCATTATTAACAAAATAAAGAGTTTGAAAGGGCGTCTTCCGGGCAACGGAAGGCGCCTTTTTGCGCTTTTAAAAGAGAGTTAATCAGCTGATTTAAGCGTGTAAAGGCTTGTTTTCAAAAATTTTCTGAAAATTTTTTGGTAAACCTAAAAAAACACTTGACGAAATTATTTTTTTAGGGTAACCTAATAAATGTAGAATCTACATAAATTGAGGGGATGAATTCATTGATTACGATTAAAAATGTTGGGGTATCGTATGCGATGCAACCACATGTATTAAAAGATTGTAATGCAACCATTGAAGGACCAACTATTACCGGAATTATTGGGCCCAATGGTGCAGGTAAATCAACATTATTAAAAGCAATATTAGGACTTATTCAATCATCAGGAGAAATTCTGATTGATGGAGAACCCGTAAAAAAAGTATTACAAAAAATTGCCTATGTCGAACAAAAAAGTCAGATTGACTTTACATTTCCAATCACTATTCGTGAGTGTGTTGCTTTAGGAAGAACTGTTAAAAAGAAACCATTGCAACGATTGACGAAAGAAGATTGGGAAAAGGTCGATGCAGCCATTGAAGAAGTGGGATTAACTGATTTAGCATCTCGCCAAATCGGGGCTCTTTCTGGTGGTCAATTCCAACGTGTACTATTAGCGCGTTGCATGGTTCAAGAAGCACAATATATTTTCCTTGATGAACCATTTGTAGGGATTGATATGCTTAGTGAGAAAGTCATTATGACAATTCTCCGTAAATGGAAAGAGGAAGGGAAGACTATTTTAATGGTCAACCATGACTTATCGAAGGTGAAAGAATACTTTGACCAGGTGATTCTTGTCAAACACGCGATTGTAGCCTCTGGGAAAACAGAAGACGTATTCATTAAGAAATACTTAGATGATGTATACGGCGGTAGTGTGTATATTCCACAAGGGGGTGAGCAACATGCATAATTTCATTGAAGGGTTAATGGAATTCCATTTCCTACAAAATGCGCTTGTTTCAGCAGTCGTGATTGGTGCGGTTGCCGGAATTTTAGGATGCTTCATCATTCTAAGAGGAATGTCATTAATGGGGGACGCTATCTCTCACGCGGTATTACCGGGTGTAGCGTTGTCGTTTATTTTAGGAATTAACTTCTTTATTGGAGCCCTCGTGTTCGGGTTATTAGCATCGTTCCTAATTGCGTTTGTGAATCAAAATAGTACTATCAAAGGCGATACCGCTATTGGGATTACCTTTAGTTCGTTTTTAGCGTTGGGAGTTATTTTGATTGGTGTGGCGAAGAGTTCAACAGATTTATTCCATATTTTATTCGGGAATATTTTAGCCGTACAAGATATTGATTTACTCATTACATTGGTGGTGAGCGTGATTGTAGTCGTCGTTATTTTAGCGTATTTTAAAGAATTACAAGTAACGAGTTTTGATCCAGTCTTCGCTCAATCTACAGGGATGAATGTACAGTTTTATCATTACTTATTGATGTTCCTATTAGCACTAGTAGCCATTACGGCAATGCAAAGTGTAGGGACAGTCATGATTGTGGCACTACTAATTACCCCTGCAGCAACAGCGTATTTATATTCAAATCGTCTGAAAACAATGCTGATTTTAGCCGCAATATTTGGCTCATTATCATCTATATTAGGATTGTTTATTGGATATACGTTTAACATCGCTATTGGGTCAACCATCGTATTAACTGCAGCAGCACTTTTTGTCGTAAGTTTTATCGTTTCACCAAAACAAAGAGAAAGAAGGAAATCTCATGAATAGCATGAAGAAATTTTTAGTAGCTACTCTTGTTGTCTTAGGGATTGCAGGATGCGCTACTGGTAAAGAGAATAGTTCTCAAACAACATCTGCAACAGCAGAAAGCAAAAAAATACAAGTAGTGACAACAAACTCTATTATTTATGATATGACAAAAAATATCGCTGGCGATTTAGTGGATTTACATAGTATTGTTCCAGTAGGGCAAGACCCTCACGAGTATGAACCTCTACCAGAAGATGTTCAAAAAGTTCAAAAAGCAGACTTGATTTTCTATAATGGAATTAACTTAGAAAATGCTGAAGATGCATGGTTTACAAAAATGGTTAAAAATGCAGGTAAAGTTGCAGATAAAGACTATTTTGCAGTAAGTGATGGTGTTGATGTAATTTACCTTGAAGGGGCAAATGAAAAAGGTAAAGAAGACCCTCACGCATGGTTAAATATCGAAAATGGTGTGATTTATGCTAAAAACATTGCAAAACAATTAATCGCAAAAGATCCAAAGAACAAAGAAACATATGAAAAGAATTTAGCAGCTTATGTTGAAAAGCTAGAAGCGTTAGATAAAGATGCTAAACAACGTATCGCAAAAATTCCTGAAGAAAAACGTTTAATCGTAACAAGTGAAGGCTGTTTCAAGTACTTCTCTAAAGCTTATGATATTAAATCAGCGTATATCTGGGAAATCAACACAGAAGAAGAAGGAACTCCAGAACAAATCGCAAACTTAGTACGTCAATTACGTGCGTCAAAAGTTCCATCATTATTCGTAGAAAGTAGTGTGGATGACCGTCCAATGAAGACTGTTTCTCAAGAAACTGGTCTACCAATCTTCTCAACAATCTTCACTGACTCTGTTGCAGAAGCAGGAAAAGATGGAGACAGCTACTACAGCATGATGAAATGGAACCTAGATAAAATCATTGAAGGTTTAAGCAAATAATCATAAAGCGTTTGGAGTGATTCTGATATTGAGTCACTTCAAACGCTTTTTTATAAAGAGAATTTGCAAGAAGGGTCAATTATCAAATATTGGCAAAATTTCTTTAGTGTTATTGAGAGTTGAAATACAAACGTATTGATTAGAAAAGGTCGAGAAGTAAACCTTTTCTTTTCTTTTTTTTTATTCTACAATATTCAAAAGGAAGTATTGTCTTTTAAAGAAAACAGGTTAGAAAGAATATCAATTGATGAAAAACTATATTAGAGAGGAGAGGAATGATTCCAGCATAGATAGTCAGAAAAAAGAAAGGATGAACTATCAATGTGGGAATTATCATAGGTGGATTTTATGTTAAATAAGATTTATTATAGCTTGTCGATGGTGGTCTTTGTATTGAGTGCTGTAGTTGCATTTTATGCACTAAGATTTGGAGATGTGTTTACGCAAGAGGGAATTCAACTGTTGTTTTTGGAATTGACGGGTGCTGGTGTGACATTGATGGGCTTATTGAATGTGAATAGCAAGTATTCTCTATTCACAATTGTTGTCGCTTCTTTAGTGCTTCTAGTGATTTTTTATCAAATGAATGCCAGTCATATTATGATGGCGGATTCGCTATCGAGTATTCAGGGTTCAGCTTTATGGAAAGAAAGTTTTGTTTGGACTTCACGTCTAGTATTGATGATGATGGCTTGGAGCTTGATTCAATTACTTTGCTTGCCAATTTTTTTCTTAGTCCATCGTTTTTTTGTACAAAAAACGAATGTTCCAGTTGACAAGCAAAAAGAATGGGTCTAAAATACAAAACAACTTAAAAATATAAATTCAATGACAAAGAGAGTACAGAATTTTGGCGTCGAAAGCGAGATGAGGTAGAGTGGAAGCTCATCGGATTAGAAATTCTGGAAGCGCACTTTGTAGAAAAGATGGGGAAATCGAGTAGCCATCTTCGCAGAAATCTGCGTTAACAAGGAAAAGGATCGGGAAGCAATTCCCCGTCAAAATAGAGTGGTACCACGACAGACATCGTCTCTTATGCGTTTAGCATAAGGGGCGTTTTTATTTTATAAGGAGGTTTCAAATGAAGAAAATTATAGCGATGCTCATCGTGCTTGTCGGCTTCTTAGCAGCATGTACGAATCAAATAACAACAGAAAACAGTACAGGTTCGGCTGTGTTAGACCGAATTTATGCCAAAAAGAAAATCGTCATCGGAACAACAGCGGACTACCCGCCGT
Organism: uncultured Granulicatella sp.; assembly: GCA_900551535.1. Classification (GTDB taxonomy): domain Bacteria; phylum Bacillota; class Bacilli; order Lactobacillales; family Aerococcaceae; genus Granulicatella. The sequence goes on from URWJ01000050.1 coordinate 9,124, forward strand.
TTGAATGGCATTATATTAACGACGGTAAAGACTCAGTTGTCGGAATTGATATTGATATCGCCAATGCCATTGGTGAAGCGCTCGGAGTGGAGGTAGAGATTCGAGAGATGGAATTTAACTTCTTGATTGCGGCGATGAAGTCTGGAAAAGTAGACCTCGTGTTAGCAGGGATTACCCCAACCGAAGAGCGTAGTAAGGAAGTGGCATTCACGAATATTTACTACGATTCACATATGGTAGCGGTCGTGAAGAAGACGGATGCCG
>URWJ01000051.1 GCA_900551535.1 uncultured Granulicatella sp.
GACATGGCCAAATTTGTACATTTTAAGCTTCGACTCTTCTGTTTTTGCGCACAAAAAAACCACCGGAAAACCGGTGGCATCAAAGTTTAAGTTAAATTATAGTTTAACTACGTTAGCTGCTTGTGGTCCACGAGCGCCTTCTTCAACATCGAATTGAACTGCTTGTCCTTCTTCTAATGTTTTGAATCCTTCTGATTGGATTGCTGAGAAGTGTACGAATACATCGTTTCCACCTTCACGTTCGATAAACCCAAAACCTTTTTCTGAGTTAAACCATTTTACTGTACCTTGTTCCATGAACATTTCCTCCTTGTGCCATAGCACTTGTTATTGATATTCTTGCTAATGGTTCGAAAGGAGTAATACCTTACACAATTTCTTTACATAACAAAAACACAACATAAGTATAACATCTCACAGGCAAAATTGCAAGAGTATTTCCGATTTCACTGAGAATTAAGTAGAACAATTGCCGTTTCGTGCGTTTTTTCCGAATCGTTTCGTTAATTTTCAATATTATTTTTCGTGAAAATTGAAAACAATCTGTTTTCATCTTTTTCTAAAATTCAACTTTTCACATTCTTTTGAGTCGTTTTTAAAAAGCCCCGAATTCTTTTAAAGAAATATACTCCTCTCCTCCGACTACAAAATGATCTAGAAGCTCGATGCCCATGAGTTCACCGCACTCCATCAAGCGACGTGTAAAATCGATATCCGCTTGTGAGGGTTCGGGATTTCCGCTTGGGTGATTATGGCCAATGATGACGCGTGCCGCCGAAAACCGTACTGCCTCCCGGAAGATTTCTCTGGGATGTGCCACTGCACTGTTCAGCCCACCGATGAAGATCATTTTCTTCTTGATAATCTCGTTTTTCGTGTTCAAATACAAGGCGACAAGATGTTCCTGATAGGCATCCTTCAACTCCTGCACAATCCACTGGCCGGCCATCTTGGAGGACGTAATCTTCCCGAGTTTCATTTGCGCGGCATTGCTTAAGCGCACTCCTAGTTCCATGGCTGCCTTGAGTTCTATTGCCTTGGTTCTGCCGATGCCATTAATCTGCATGAGTTCGTCCAGGCTCGCCATCTTTAGCGAATGCAAGTCCTCGAAGGTGTTTAAGACAACGACCGCCAGCTGCAGGACGTTTAAATCCTTGGACCCTGTTCTCAGTAATATCGCGAGTAATTCATGCGTTTCAAGTACTTTAGCGCCATACCGTTCGAGGCGTTCTCGTGGCATGGCGCTTAAAGGTACTTCTAATAATTTTGATTCAATCATTGTGACACTTCCTCTTTGTTTTCTCTACAAAGAGTTACGATATCTATTCTTCTTTGGGCTTACGGTTCTTCCACCAATGTCGAACTTCGGCGATAAAATACAATGAGCCGGTCACCCACAATTCGCTCTCGTCGTCTGTTGAACTAGCGAAACGGTCGATGACTTCTTCAAAGCTTTCTTCATAGGAAATCTTGCGAGAATCCAAGTACGCTTCGACATCACTTCTAGCAATCGACAGTCCTCTAGAAGGATGGAAACTCGTCAAGATGATGTTCACATCAGGAAGAGCTTCCTGCAATCTTGCAAGCATCTGTTGACTATCTTTTCGAGTGAGCGCGCTAAATAACAGCGTCTGTTTCTTGCCATTACGGCCCGTCATATTTTGTACGAGTCGCTCGATGGCTGGTAAATTATGTGCTCCGTCAATCATCACAAGCGGTGTGTCTTGCAATGCTTCCATGCGTCCTGGCCATGAAACAACTCGTAGGGCTGCCTCGATGAATTCAGCCTGCGCACTTCTTCCAGTGGCTTCCATCCACGCGCGAAATGCTCGAATCGCAACGGTCGCATTTTCCTTCTGGAAGGCTCCTTTAAGGGCTAATTGTTCCAGCGAAATCGTTAACTCGGTATCTTGATACGAATCTTCTACTAGTGAGAAATCTTCCCCAAACGCCTGCACTGTTGCGCCTTGTTTACTAGCGGTACTACGTATCACATCCATACATTCACGCGTGACTGGCCCGACAACCACTTGTTGTCCAGATTTAATAATCCCTGCTTTTTGCGCCGTAATTTCTTCCAACGTACTTCCGAGTAAGTCTTGATGGTCTAACCCAATCGTCGTAATGACACTGACGAGTGGATGCCCGACATTCGTATTATCGAGAAGACCTCCAATCCCGACCTCAATAATCGCAAGGTCGACGGCTTCCTGTTGAAAGACGACAAACATCATCGCCGTTAAAATCTCGAAATAGTTAAAGGCTCCCCACTCTTCGAATAAGCGGCGCTCCACCTCTCTAACCACCAATGCGGCTTGCCAGAACGGTTCTTCTTCAAGAGGCACTCCGTCTAGCTGAATGCGTTCCCTGATACTGCCCATATGCGGTGAAGTGAATGTCCCTACTCGCAATCCATGCGCTTTTGCAAAGGCCGTCACCATTGCTGCAGTGGACCCTTTTCCATTCGTTCCCGCAATATGAATACTCTTCAATTCACGTTCTGGATTTCCAAGCGTTTCTAGGATAGCCTCCATGCGGTAAAGTCCATGTTTACGCGGAATACTCTCGCTCTTTTTTAACCACTCTTGAATCATTCACTCACCTCCTGTTTTCCTCATTTATCATAACAGAAAATTGCCCACCGTAACATACAAAAGAGAGCGCATGACATTTCATACGCTCTCCCCACCGTTACAACGGATTAGATTTTTTTCAATGTTGCGATACGTTCTAACACTGCTTCACGTTGTGCTTGATAGTCCGCACCTTTTGCACGTTCAGCTTCAACAACTGCTGCAGGAGCTTTTGCCACAAATTTCTCGTTCGATAATTTCTTCTCGACACGATCCACTTCTTGTTGCAATTTCTCTGCTTCTTTTTCAAGACGAGCGATTTCGTCTTCGATGTTGATTAACCCTGCTAATGGTAAGTAAATTTCAGCACCTGTGATAACAGAAGTTACCGCATCAGATGGCGCTTCAACGTCTTCACCATACACGAATTCTTCTGGATTTGAGAAGCGTGCAATGTAAGATTCGTTTTCTTTCAAGATCGCGTAGTGCGCTGCGTCGCTCACTTTCGCAATGATGTTAATTGGTTTTGATAATGGTGTGTTCATTTCGTTACGAACCGTACGTACTGAGCGGATGAAGTCCATTAAGAATTCCATTTCTTCAGCTGCTTTTTCGTCCATTTGTTCTGGGTGAACTGTTGGATAAGTTGCCACCACTAATGATTCCCCAACGTGAGGAACAGATTGCCAGATTTCTTCTGTCACGAATGGCATGATTGGGTGTAATAGACGTAATGTGTTGTCTAATACATATACAAGAATGCTACGTGTTGTTAATTTCGCAGCTTCGTCGTCCCCTGCTAATGTTTCTTTCGACATTTCGATATACCAGTCACAGAAATCATCCCAGATGAAGCGATATAAAAGACGTCCTGCTTCACCGAATTCGAACTTCTCGAAGAGTTCTGTCACTTTGCCAATCGTTTGATTCAAGCGCGTTAAAATCCATTTATCCGCAAGAGTCTTCTCACCAGTGATATCCACTTGGTCTGCTGTTAAGTCGCCCACGTTCATTAATGCGTAACGGCTTGCGTTCCAAATCTTGTTGATGAAGTTCCATGCAGCATCCATCTTGTCTGTTGAGTAACGAACGTCTTGCCCTGGAGCAGAACCGTTTGCTAAGAACCAACGAAGCGCATCGGCACCATATTGCTCGATAACCTCCATTGGGTCAACCCCGTTTCCAAGAGACTTACTCATCTTACGTCCTTGGCTATCACGAATTAATCCGTGAATTAAAACGTTCTTGAATGGACGTTTGCCTGTAAATTCTAACCCTTGGAACATCATACGGCTTACCCAGAAAGTAAGGATGTCGTATCCTGTTACAAGTGTGTTTGTTGGATAATAACGTTTGTAGTCCGCTGACTCTTCGTCTGGCCAACCCATTGTTGAAAATGGCCATAACGCAGATGAGAACCAAGTATCTAATACGTCTGGATCTTGTGTCCAGTTTTCGATATCGTTTGGTGCTTCCATGCCTACATAGACTTCGCCTGTTTCTTTATGATACCAAGCTGGAATTTGATGTCCCCACCATAATTGACGTGAAATTACCCAGTCGTGAATGTTTTCCATCCAACGTAAGTACGCATCATTGAAACGTGGTGGATAGAAGTTTACTGTGTTGTCTCCTTCTGCACGTTGCGCATTGATGGCTTGCTCTGCCAAAGGTCCCATTTTTACGAACCATTGTTTTGAAAGACGTGGTTCAACAACGACATCTGTACGTTCTGAGTGACCAACGCTGTGTAAATGTTTTTCGATTTTCACAAGAAGGCCAGCTTCTTCTAAATCTTTCACGATGGCTTTACGCGCCGCAAAACGGTCCATGCCTTCGTATTTACCCGCTAACTCGTTCATCGTCGCATCATCGTTCATCACGTTAATACGTGGTAAGTTGTGACGGTTCCCTACTTCAAAGTCGTTCGGGTCATGCGCTGGAGTGATTTTTACAACCCCTGTTCCGAAATCTTGCTCTACGTATTCGTCAGCGATGATTGGAATTTCACGGTTTACTAACGGCAAGATAACTGTTTTACCGATAAGCGCTTGGTAACGTTCGTCGTCTGGGTGAACCGCAACCGCTGTATCTCCAAGAAGTGTTTCTGGACGAGTTGTTGCGATTTCTAGGAATCCACTTCCGTCTGCTAGAGGGTAGTTCATATGATAGAACGCACCTTCTACGTCTTTATGAATTACTTCGATATCGGATAATGAAGTCTTTGCTTTAGGGTCCCAGTTGATAATGTACTCACCACGGTAGATTAAGCCTTTTTCGTATAAAGTAACGAAGACTTTCTTCACGGCGTCAGATAACCCTTTATCTAATGTGAAACGTTCTCTGCGGTAGTCTACAGAAATCCCCATTTTTGCCCATTGTTCACGGATATGGCTGGCATATTCTTCCTTCCATTCCCATGTTTGTTCAAGGAACTTCTCACGGCCAAGGTCATAACGTGATAAGCCTTCTCCGCGTAATTTTTCTTCTACTTTTGCTTGTGTTGCGATACCCGCATGGTCCATCCCTGGTAACCATAAAGTGTCGAACCCTTGCATACGTTTTTGACGGATAATCATGTCTTGTAACGTTACGTCCCAAGCATGTCCTAAGTGTAATTTCCCTGTTACGTTTGGTGGCGGGATAACGATTGAATAAGGTTCAGCGTTTGGATCTTCGTTTGGATGGAAGACGCCTGAATCAACCCACCATTGATATTTACCAGCTTCAACTTCTTGTGGTTGAAACTTAGATGACATTTCTTTAGCCATTGATTTTCCTCCTTGTATCTTGTTTGTGTCCAATAAAAAAATCCTATGAAGACACTCTCCATAGGACGATTAAATTCGTGGTACCACCTAATATTCGCGTAATCATTCATTACGCCTCGATGTTGGTAACGAAGTGTCGTCTCCGTACTCTATTACTGCATTTCGTAGAGTAAGCTCACAAGCTACCTTCAAATGAATCTGCTAGGAAGTTTCACCAAGTCTTCCCTCTCTCGTAAACAAAGTCATTTTACTCCTCTTGTTCATCGCTCTAATATACAAAATATTCTACCATTATGGTGATGTGCTTGCAACAATATCGCGCTCGTCTTACGATTTCACATTCCCGCTAGACACACCTTGGTCTGCATCTTCTGGAATCCACCAGTCTAGGAACTGCTTCATCGCCCAGTCCCAGAAATCCCATTCGTGTCCGCCGACGTGCTCTTTATACGTTAGCGACACTCCTTGTTCTTTCAAAAAGCTGCTATAACTACGATTATCTTCCAACAGCCAATCTTCCGTACCACATGCCATAAAGACCGAGAGCGCGTCCTTACGCTCCATTGTTTGGACGGCATGGTACAACTGATTGCCTTCCGCCACAAAGGTCTCCTCATCTTTGAAGACCGCCTCCAAAAAGCTTCTTCTTAAAAAGAACGGTGCTTCTGGGATTTCTTCTGGTGGAAGTGCCTGTTTCTTAATCGCTCCAGAGAACGCCCCAATCACGCTAAAGGTATCGGGATATTTGATGCCGTTTCGAAGCGCCCCGTAGCCACCCATCGAAAGCCCGGCAATGCCTAAGTCTTCCCGTTTTCGAGAAATAGGAAACATGCGGCGTGAGATTTCTGGAAGCTCCACCCCGATAAATTCTCCATAGTTTGTATAGTTCCACGGTTGGTCTACGTAGAAATGATTTTCCCCCGAAGGCATAATGAGGGCCAAGTTCTTCTCTTTAGCATATCGAAGAATGCGCGTTTGATTGACCCAATCCTGATCACTGCCCAATACTCCGTGCAGTAACACCAACGCTTTGTACGGGCCTTCCGAAAGATACTGATTATTAAAGTCCACCGCATCGCTAGGCAAGTAGACTGACAGCGGGATGGTTCTCATTAGTGTTTTTGAAAAGAATGAAACGTGTAAAAGTGCCATATAACACCTCCGTTAAACGATTATTTTTTAATATATCGATTCACTAGCGTCACTAACCCAAAGACAAACGTGAATCTAACAAGGAATTTTTGCCACGACTCCCATTGATCAAACCCTAAATGATTCATAATAACCCCAAAAGCGATGAAAGCCACTATCCAAATCAAAATGACAGCTCCTCCGCGATTCATCTTCTTGAGCTGTTCTGGATTATCCCGATTCAACCAAGAATAAAAGGCAGCACCAACAACTATCGCATTCACAATAAACAGCGCGATATCTTGACGAAATAGTAGCTGATAGATGGCATTTGCACCACTGATGAACCCAAATACTATAGTAACAATTTCTCTAACTTTTTGACTCATTTCCAACAACCCCTCTCCCTAAAAACGGATTCCTGAACTTATCTTTATTATACTGCTCCCCCAGCGTTTTTACTATACGCGCAAGCAAAAAAAGAACCCAGCATTAGCTAGGTTCGGGTGATTTAATTAATTTTTGTGGCACATCACGGATTACTGTTTCAAGAACTTATCTAACGCTTCATAAGTAAACCCACCACCAAATTCATATTTTCCGTCTTTTTTTCTAATAGAGATATGCATTTTCAAGTTTTCATCCCCATTAATCAAAAGCTCAGATTTAAGGCCCCTATCCTCTACAGATGGCATTTTATCCACATTAACCTTGTAAGAACGAATTTTCCCCTTCTCAGTAAATGCTTGAGGATCGAGCTTTAGAAGCTCCTCTTTTATCAAAGCTACTATTTCTGGCCTCTTCATTTCTTCGTCCCTAAGATAATCATCTGCCTCTCGAGAAATACCCGAGCTTTCGACTTGGTAATTTTCCGATTCCTTATTCTTGTCCTTAAACCTCCCAGTACTTTCACTATTACTGATGAGTAAGCTTATTCTTAAATCGGGATTTCCATTTATAAATATTGTAGTTTCAATCCCAAACCCCCATGAATTCAGTTGGGTTTTATCATAATCAATTTTATATGATTTAATTATATGGTATTCGCTATCACCTCTATCACTAGTATCTTTATCTCTAATCTTTTTATCACTAACAACTATTCCATTAGGTTCTCTGATAATATTATCTTCTATACTTCTTAGTGATTTTTCAATGACTGCGATGACTTCTGGCTTCTGTAACTCTTCTCGAATATAAACTTTCTCCCGATATTTTGTAATTACTACTATGGCGAGATATGATAATAGAATCCCTAACCATATTTTTCTCTTTTTCTTCATATGAATACTCCTAAAAATTATTGTTTTTCTTCGATTGAAACAAGCTTTATCAATTGTTTTTTATAATCATAATCAATTGGCGTCATACCTAACCAAAAAAGAAAAAATAACCACGATAGTATTGAAAGAGGAATTAAAAATCCTCCTTCACTCCCATTATTTGTATTCATAAATAAAAATACAAAAATAAGTACAAGTCCTATTCCAAACCAATAGGAAAAATCTCTTCTTTTAGTAAACATAAATGTTGCTCTATATCGTTTTGCATTTTCAGGCAATCTTTCCGCAACTTTCTTCTGAGCTTGTTTGATGTAAACTTTTGCGAGTAAGTATGAAATAAATACTGTTAAAGCTACGATTCCCCATTTTAAAAGAGCTTGCTGATGAATATTATACTTTAAGAAGATACTCTCAAACATCTTAAACGTTATCGTCGTAAGTGGTTGTGTCGCCGCTACTGCCCCCATGTACTTTGGTGATGGTTTAGCTTTAAATTCAAAGTTTTGATCATGATAGCCAAACTCCACCATGTCTACACTCACTTGAGTTGGAATAATCCCAAAGCCATACACGTTGGGCCTGATGGTACTCGTATCCATAATGTATCTCTTACCGTTTGAGTCCGTCACGATTTTGTGGCATGTAGACATCGAATCTTTAAACGTTAATTTGTTCATGGATTCCCTCCTTTTTAGTGTAGATTATTCAAAGATGTAGTATACTCCATCTTTCTCTATTCTTGGATGATGATTCATCCCTATCAGAGACATTTTTGGAATGCTATCTGAGCGCTCTAATCTAAAATCAATAAAAATTATTGTCTTTTGATTATTATTAAAGGTTCCTTTTACTGATAAATTGTATGACTCAGCAAAGATTCCATTGCTTACAGCTCCAACCTCTAGAGTATTCCAATCAAACTGTACAGATTCTATCTTTGAATATCTAGAATGAATCCACGCCACAATTTCTTCTTCGTGCTCTTTCAGCCACGCCAATTGTTTGTCTCTCGCCGTCGCAAAAATCGTATTCTCTCTCCAACTTGGATTGATCACGTTGAGGACTGTAACACCGCCGACTGTCAGTAATAGCAGAGCGCTTGCTGTAATTGCTGCTTTCTTTTTCATCGTAGTCACCCCACTAAATCAGGCTATTCGTATATAACTTATTAAAATTAATTAAGTCCGTCATAAATATAATACCCATTCCCTTTCCATATACGTGGGGATTCGTTCAACTTTATATTAGACATACTTGGGAGGTCATCTGGCTTATTTAGAGTGAAATCAATATAAATCTCAGTATCTGAAATTTCATTAAAAGTCCCCTTTACAGATAGGTCATATTCTGTTGTAAAGA
>URWJ01000052.1 GCA_900551535.1 uncultured Granulicatella sp.
AAAAGTTCAAGAATAAGAAAAAGGAATCAAGCAGCCGCTTGATTCCTTTTTCACTTCAATTCTACTTTTAATTTAATTAATATAAATTATACTACAGTTTGATTTGGATATCTACGTAGTGGCGATAATAACTGTACCGGGGTGAGCTCAAGTCTCACTCCCTATCAAGCCTCAAACGGATGCTAGGAAATGAATTTCTAGCATCCGTAATTCGCATTGATTACACTCGTTATTATTGCCACTACAGAATCCAATCGACCTTCGTTTGATTCCTCTTCTTTAATTTAAAAGCAGCAGAACCGTGAATGGCTATCGGGTGAAATTGTCCGCCATTTTCTTAAAGTGAAGCTCTACATTGATTGTGTTTCCATAAAAGACGAAGGACCTTTGGGTTATAGTAAGGATAACCGCGACAAACAAGCAATGTGAATAAGAGCGGGTTAAAGTTTTCAACTTTTACCCGCTCTTTGAAGCTTGCTAGGAGTTGAGACTCAAGGCTCAACCCGGTGTAGCAGTTATCTTTACTATAACAACCCAAAGGTCCAAAAGTATTTTTATGGAAACACTGTTTCCTATTTAATATAGCCTTGGCTTTGAAGGAACTCGCGAGCAACTGTTTCAGCAGACTTGCCCTCTACTCCCACTTCATAGTTCATACGACTCATCTGTTCCGCCGTAATCTTTCCTGCTAAGACATTCAACACACCTTCCAATTCCGGATGTTGTTTCAACAACGCCTCTTTCATTAAAGGTGCGCCTTGGTACGGTGGGAATAACTGCTTGTCGTCTTCCAACACCACCAAGTCATAACGCGTGATTTCTGCGTCTGTAGAATAAGCGTCGGTGATTTGAATGTCCCCCGATTGAATCGCTTGGTAACGCAGGCTTGGTTCCATCGTTGCGACGTTTAAGTTCAATCCGTATACTTTTTGAAGGCCACGGTTTCCGTCTTCTCTGTCGTTAAACTCCAGCGTGAATCCGGCTTTTAATTGTCCTTCCACTTTCTTCAAGTCAGAGATCGTCTTGAGTCCGTATTTTTCGGCGATGGCTCTTGGGACTGCAACAGCATACGTGTTTTGATAGTCCATCGGCTTCAAGAACGCCAATCCGTCTTGTTTCAAGATACCTTCTTTGGCCATTTCGTACACTTCCTGTGGATCATGCGACACTTTCGGCGCTGGCTTCAACAAGCTCTCCGTAATCGTTCCTGTGAATTCTGGGTAAATGTCGATGTCCCCATTTTTCAAGGCTTCATATAGGAAGCTCGTCTTCCCGAAGTTCGGCTTCACTTCTACTTTTAACTCTGTTTTTTCTTCAATCAGAAGCTTATACATATTCGCTAAAATTTCTGGTTCGGGTCCTAATTTACCGGCAATAATCAGTGTTTGTTGCCCCATCGAAGGCATCATCCCAGAAACAAACGACGCTCCTAGTCCGGCAAATAGGACGATAAAGGTTGCGAAAATCGTTTTTAATTTGGCATGTTCCATCCATTTCAACAATGTACTAAACGCAATCGCCAGAAGCGCTGAAGAGATAGCCCCGATTAAAATCAAGCTGGCGTTGTTACGGTCAATCCCCAGAAGGATGAACGAGCCAAGTCCCCCTGCCCCGATTAACGCTGCAAGAGTCGCTGTCCCGATAATGAAGACTGCAGACGTGCGTACCCCAGACATGATAACCGGCATCGCGATTGGAATCTCAAACTTCTTCAGGCGTTCCCACTTCGTCATCCCAAATGCAATGGCGGCCTCTTCTAAGCTTTGGTCAATTCCTTCAAGCCCTGTAATCGTATTTTGTAAAATCGGGAATAACGCGTAAATCACAAGCGTTGTGAGTGCTGGGATGGTTCCGATGCCCATAAATGGAATAAAAAGACCTAATAGCGCCAAGGACGGAATTGTTTGGAAGATTCCTGCTACTTGAAGGATAAATGCCGCAGAGCGCTTGTACGAGCTTAAAACAACCGCTAATGGAACGGCCACCACAATCGAAATCAGTAAGGCTAAGAGCGAGAGTTGTAAATGTTGCCCTAGTGCCACTGTCCAGTCGCTAAAACGCTCTTGGAAGGTCGTTATCAAGTTATGCATGAACGGCACCTCCTTTGAACAATTCTTGGACAAATTCCGTTGCAGGATGCTCTAAGATTTCTTCAGGACGTGCGACCTGCTCTATGGCTCCGTCTTTTAAGACTGCAATTCGGTCGGCCAACTTCAACGCTTCATCCGTATCGTGTGTGACGAAAATCGTCGTCATCTTGAACTCACGGTGCAGTGCCTTTGTGAGTTCTTGTAGTTGCTTACGAGAAATCGCATCAAGCGCTGAGAACGGTTCGTCCATGAGAAGTGTCATCGGTTCTGCAATAATGGCTCTGATAATCCCTACACGTTGTTGTTCCCCACCAGAGAGTTCGCTTGGAAGTCGTTTAGCATAATCGTCTGCAGGAAGCCCCACCTTATCGAGTAATTCCTTTGTTTTCGCAGCGATTTGCTCCTTCTTCCACCCTTTCATTTCAGGGATGAGCGCGATGTTTTCCGCCACTGTTAAGTTCGGGAACAACGCGATTTGTTGAAGGACATAGCCGGTCTCTAAGCGTAATTTTCGTTGGTCATGTTCCTTGATTCGTTTTTCATTTAAATAAATATTTCCATCAGTCGGTTCAATCAACTGATTAATCATCTTTAACATGGTTGTTTTCCCTGAACCGGATGGCCCCACTAACACCATAAATTCGCCGTCGTTAATGCTTAAGTTCACGTCTTTTAAAACGATTTTCTCATCATAACGCAAGGCGACGTTTTTATATTCAATCATACTAACCCTTCTTTATTTAATTAATTTATACTCCGCTTCTACTCCCTTTTGTACAGCGGGACGTTTTGCGATTCTGTCTGCCCATTCGTTTAAATGCTTGTAGCTTTGCGCATCAAGGAACTCTGCAGAATTTTGATACAAGTGTCCTTGAACGAGGCGTCCGTACCATGACCAGATCGCGATATCAGCAATCGTATATTCGTCTCCTGCGATATATGGGCGTTTGGCTAACTCTTGGTCGAGTAAGTCTAATTGGCGTTTTGCTTCCATAGTGAAACGGTTAATGGCATACTCGATTTTCTCTGGTGCGTAGTTGAAGAAGTGTCCAAATCCGCCTCCTAAGAATGGTGCTGCTCCAGTTTGCCAAAAGAGCCAGTTTAAGACTTCTGTACGTTTAGCTGTGTCTTCTGGAAGGAATTTTCCAAATTTTTCTGCTAAATAAAGTAAGATATTCGCTGACTCGAAGACGCGAATCGGTTCATCCCCTGAGCGGTCTAAGAGTGCTGGAATCTTCGAGTTCGGATTAATCGCTACAAAGTCGCTACCGAATTGGTCCCCATCCATAATTGAAATCTTGAATAAATCATAGGCTGCCTTGTCGACGCCTGCTTCGAGTAATTCCTCCAGCATAATCGTCACTTTAATACCGTTTGGTGTGCCAAGCGAATACACTTGTAAATCTGTTTCTCCGACAGGTAAGGTTTGTTCAAAACGAGCTCCTGCTGTTGGACGGTTAATTCCTGAGAATTTCCCTTGGTTGCTATCGGCTGCGCTCCAAACGCGTGGTAATTGATATTCTGTCATATGGTATCCTCCTTGAGTCTCTTTAGAATTATTTTAACATGATACTTCCATTCTCTTTGCAACATCTGCTTACGAATAATTTCTCAAGCAGAAACTTTTGTAAACTATTTTTTTAGTGTTAGACTTAATAGTATAAACAACAAAGGAGGTCTTCAAATGTCATTAGAAGATAAATTACAACAAGCATCAGGTGCTGCAAAAGAAGTATTAGGTAAAGTTACTGGTGATAAAAGCACTGAAACTGAAGGTACTGTTGAAAAAGAATTAGCAAAAGCTAAAGAAGTTCTAGAAAACGTTAAAGAAGGCGTTGAAGGCGCAGTAGAAGGAATTAAAAATACTTTCAACAAATAATAGAGCCTAACAAATAAGAGCCGCTACAAATGTAGTGGCTCTTTTTTCTTCTACTAAAAATGTTAGAACAATCTTCTTAGATATCAAAAAATGGATTCTCAACATATGTGTGTAATGGATATGTTGGGTATGCAAGTTCTCTTAATTTTTCACTCGTCACAAATCCTGGCTCTGCATCCAAAATTGTTGGAATACGATTTACGATTGTTGCACATGTATGAGCTACTGTATCTGGTTTATGAACTGAGAATACTAAGTTTGGCTCCCCTGTAATTTTCCAGTCACACATATCTCCATCATCTTCGCGATAAACTTTACCGATACATTCTACTTCAATTTCAATGCCTTGATGTGTATAAAGTGTTGTCACTGCTGACATTCCTGTAACTTCACCTGCTGGAATCGTTCTTCCAAGAGTCTCTGAATAAACATCTTCATCTAAGATATATGGAACACTCTTTTGACTGATATCTTTAATGGTCCAATTCATCTTCGAACAAATTGCTTCTGCAGCATTCCACATATAAGATGGGAAACTTTCAGCTGTTGCGATTTCAGCATCGAAACGTTCTTTGGTATAACCGGCACCATGAGCTTCGGCTAGAGCTAATCCATAGTCTTCTACATTATAGCTCACGACTCCTTTAATTTTATCAATACGGTTTACACCAGCCATCGCAAGACAAGGCATATTAATCCAGTAAATATCTTGCATTCCTGAACCAGTAATGGTTACCCCATTTTCTTTTGCTAAACGATCCAGTCTGTTTGTTTCTGAAGGTGATGTATTCCAAGGATAAATTGCTTCTTCGCATGTAGTAATAACATTCACACAATTACGAACGGCTGTTTCAAAGAACTCATACATCTCTGGCATATAAGAAAGAATCGTCACGATGGCAATATCTGCATCACAACTATTGAATACTTTTTCTGCGTTATCTGAAATAACAACGCCTGTCTTATATCCCAATTCAGCAAAATCACCAACATCGAGACCGACAATTTGCGGGTTGTTATCAATGGCACCAACAATTTCCACGCCATGATCCACCATATACTTGAAAAGGACCTTGGCCATCTTACCGCATCCATATTGGATTGCACGAATCTTTTTGTTTCTCATTGTCATACCCCTTTTCCACAGTTGAAGCAAACTTCATCCGCTTGTTTATTTTTGTACAAACTCTTGTACGACTTTATTATAGCGCTTACATTTTGTTAGGTCAATTTTATCAATAATAATAAGGCAGCTGTATCTCTATCTACAACTGCCTTTTTTTTACACGTAAAACCAAATGACAAACACTACAAAAAACATCATGAAACTACTATACATCAAATCTATGATCGTAATACTTGGCTTCATTCTTTGAATTCTTTCTTTAGAAAATCCTCTAAGTTCCATTGCCATTGCAGTATATTCAGATTGGCGTATCAAACGAATCATCATCGTTGTCAAAGCTTTTAAATACACAGCTCCTCCCGAAATCCCTCTAATTCTCAAAGCTAATTTCGATTGTTCATATTCCGTTTTAATGAGTGTTAAAAAATTAATCGCAACTAAAATACTGAATGCTATCTCAATGGGTACTTTTAATTGTTTTATGAGGCTTGCGATAAACTCATTTTTATCAATGGACGTGGTGAGACTAATCCCGACAAATCCAAGAGCTAAAATTCTGCTACTGAGTTCTAAAGCTGTTAAAAATGCTCCATTTTCTACTGAACGTACAAGTGTATTTTCATTTGGATGTAAATATACCGATAGAAAGTAAATGATCGTAATGAGCGACAATCCACATCCTAATTTTGCAATTTTTGACCAAGTCTGTCTACGAAACAAGAGGATAATACCGATTGCCGCAAGCATCATCGCAATATTTAATTCCCATGATTTAGTAAATAAAATGACAATCGACAGAATAAATGAAATCCCTAATTGTACACTTGGATTAATTCTTAGGTTCATTCGTCACTTCCTCCATTGTCTTGGAATGAATCTTCATGACTTTATGGGCATATTGACGAACAAGTCGTTGATCATGACATGTAAAAATACAAGACATTCCCTCTTTACACAATTGCTCTAATGCATTCATTATCAAAAGGGCGTTCTTCATATCTTGCCCATAAGTAGGTTCATCTACCAAAAGAATAACCTTATTAGGTCCTGTCATTGTAAGAAATGCCAGTCTTCTTTGTTGCCCCTGACTAATCAGCCAGGGTGACAAGTCTTTTGTTTTCTCCAAGTAATACTGTCGCAATAAGTTTTCGAGATTACTTTCTTTTTCTCTATGAAACGTAACCTTAAGTTCCTCTAGGACTTTTGCACTGACAAACTGAAGAGATGGATCTTGAAAGACGAGCCCCAGTGAAGCAAATAGCGCTTTCGTCTTCATCTTTGATAAAGATTGACCGATGATTTCGATTTTACCAGTATATGGATATTCTTTTAAGAGTGTCTTAAAAAAACTTGTTTTTCCACTCCCGCTAGGTCCAACTAATGCTATCATCTCACCTTCGTGAAGCTCAAGATTGAGATTTTCAAGAAGTGCTTGATTCTTTATTACACAGATAGATACATTTTCCACCTTCAAAAGGACTTTGCTTTTTGCTGGACCACTCTTCTCTTTTAATGGCAATGTGCAAAGTAACCCGTTATTTTCTAAAAGGTGTTTATCTGCTATGGCTATTGGGAGTTTTATTTCTTTTAAGGCTCCAGAATCATCCAAGAGATACCAACGGTCAATCCAGTCCCAATACTCTAATCGGTGGTCAATGATGCAAATAGCTTTTCCTTCCTCACTCAACAATTTGATTTGTTCCATAAAGTAAGGAATGCTCTCTTCGTCAATATTTGCAAATGGTTCGTCCATAATATACAGAGGTGCATCAACAAGATTGGCACACGCAAAAGCGACCTTCTGTAATTCGCCTCCAGAGAGACTTGAGAACTCTCGATGTAATAAAGCTTCAATCTTAAATTTTTCGGCTTGTTCCTTTACCTTTAATTCCATCTCTTCAATCGGAAATCGAAAATTTTCTAATACAAAAATCATTTCTTCATAAGGTGTTAACATTGCAAAAGAGAGTCGGGCATTTTGAAAAATTGAGCGGACGTAAGTGGGTCTTGCTAAATGCTTCATATTCATCAGCGAATGTCCCAAGACTTCTAACGCCTCACATTGAACCTTAACTTCTTCATTTGGATAAACTCCATTGATGATATTCATAAGGCTACTTTTGCCAACACCACTTCTTCCACAAATCAATACGATTTCTCCCGAACATACTTGAAGCGTCAAATTAGAAAATAGTTCTTTTTCTTGAATACTTAATGTGGCATTTTTTAAAGATAAAACAACTTCTGAATTAGCCACGTACTTTGACAACTCCTGATTTCACCATTTGATCGCATAATAACTTACTTACAAAACCTGTAAAGAATAATGCTGATACTAAACGAATGACAAAAATTGCTAAAACAATTTTGAAATCAAGAGCTAAATAATTGCTACGGAATCCGGTCCAAAGAAACGTGAAAATAGTCGTAATGACTGCCCCAAGCATTGTTGTTCCATAAGTAATATCGCCGTATTTCTTTGTCATGAAGGCAATTTCTATTCCTAGCCCTTGGATAAACGCACTAACCACAACAATAATCCCGAACATGTTTCCAAGTAACACTTCAATAACGGCAGCAATGATTTCTGTAATAATACCAATTCCTGGCTTGCGGATTAAATAAAGCGTGAAGACAGGTGCCATAAACCAAATTCCATAAAAAGGCTCATACCCCAACATTCCAAGTCCCATTGGTGCTAAAGCTGCTGAAAGAGCTCCTCCTGCGTAAACCGCCAATAAGTAAAACACTCCAAATAACACACAAATAAAGCTAATTAATAAGTAGTCCTTTAATTCTAATTTCTTTTTATTCATCAATTTCTCCTCCTGGTACATTGCATAATAACGTCACTTGTATCACAAAATGACTGACTTCTTCATTTAAAATATTAAAAACTTCTTCTAAATATCCAAACACCTCATGAACATCTCCTCCAAGAAATGTCACATAATGTCCTGTTCCAGTAATCGTTCCTTTATCGATTCCAAGATTGACAATTTTCTCAATGCATTTCATATAGTTATCTGAACCCAAAGGATACACTGAGAACTTCCCAATGACTGGAAAATGAATACTCTGACTCTGCTGTTCATTTATACGAATTCCCTCAAATTGTAAAGGTGTATCCTCATCAACATCCCCAGGACAGCCCTTAGAAATAGTAGCTTCTAAAGAACAATGAACTCCTGGATGAAAACTATATACAAAACAAGCTTTCAAGGCATCAAAGACCTCTACACTTCCTCCACGATAGATTGTAGACGTATGATCTGTCTTTGCCCAGACATTAGACAAATCAACTTTCCTAATAGCACCAAGAATAATATCAATAAAGTTATCTGACATAGGTGCTAAATTAAAACGAGTACCAGTAATTGCCAGATGCGAACCTGGAATTCCAACACGACAATTACCGTACGACACATATTGAGACATAAAAAACCCCTTCCAGACCTAAAAATCCTGAAAGGGGTAAACAATTATAAGTGTATATAGGCATACTGCAAAAATAGATACAGTAACGGACGACATTGTAAGATACTCTCTACGCAACTATGATGTTGATCAGATAATATTGGTCTGTTTATAACACTCTCAGCCTCCCTAACGAGACTCCCAAGATCTTAATTATTTAATTACAGGGATAATAATAGCATTGTCTCTTCGTAAAAGCAATGTATTGAGCTTAGTCACTGTCAATCTCTTTTATAAAATATTTTCCGCCAGTAAGCGTTCAAACTCGCGAATATCGATTCCGCGTTTCAATTCAATTTTAATGTGTCCAGCTCTAGTCCATAATTCCACTTCTGCCGTGTAATCGAGGAT
>URWJ01000053.1 GCA_900551535.1 uncultured Granulicatella sp.
CAGTTTTGTAACCACTACTTGTGGTAATAACTCTTCGATAAATGATTTTTCAGCAATTCCTACAGAGAAGGCTGTCGCACTTCCTGTAGCGGCTCCTTGTTTCAAGCTCGCTGCGTAATCTTTGGTTTCAATAAATTTCGCCATAAAGCCTGAAAGCATTGAGTCTCCTGCTCCAACTGAGTTGACTAATTTTCCTTTTGGAACATTCGATGTATAGACTTCCCCGGTTTCACTAAGGAGCATTGCTCCGTCAACCCCACGAGAAATTAATACATTTCGCGCGCCTATTTCTTGGAGTTTTTTCGCATAATCGACAATTTGTTCTTCCGTTTCAATCGTCACCCCAAAAATCTCCCCTAACTCATGATGGTTTGGTTTGATAATGAATGGGTGATATGGAAGACATTTCGTTAATAAATCTTTCGTTGTATCTAACACTAATTTTACGCCTTTATCATCGCACAATTTTGCAATCGTTGTGTATGCAGAGTGATCCATCCCATTACCGGCATTTCCGGCTAAAAATACCACATCGCCCAATTGCAAGTTCGTTTCAAAATACTGTACTAAACGAGCGAAATCTTCTTTTGATACGACTGGCCCATTAGCGTTGATTTCCGTTTCTTCGGTACTCTTTAATTTCAAATTAATACGCGTAACTCCGTCGATTTCGATGAAGTTCGTTTGAATTCCTTCTGCTTGCAACGCTTCTTTAATGAAGTTTCCTGAGAAACCTGCCAAGAAACCTGTTGCTGTATTGTCGAAGCCTAATCGTTTCAAGATGACAGACATATTAATGCCTTTTCCACCTGCCACGTAGTTTTCTTCTACAGAACGGTTTAAGGTGCCAAGTTCGCAGTTTGGAACTTTAACAACAAGGTCAATCGCTGGGTTAAACGTAATCGTATAAATCATGCTATCTCTCCTTTATTATGCGTCCATTTCAACAAGACGAATGCTTCCGGCCATACGGTAACGTAAGTCGGCTTGCTCCTTCGTCGTGTTTGTGACCATGGTTACTTGATGAAAATCCGCAACCTTACAGAGACTTACTTTAGCAAATTTGCTCGAATCGGCCAAAACATACGCTTGATTACTCTTATTAATCGCAATTTTTTTAATCGTTGCTTCTTCTTCGTCTGGAGTCGTATAGCCATAGCTTAAATCGACACCGTTCATTCCAAGAAAAGCTTTTTTGAAGAAATACTCGCGTAATTGGTTTTGCGCAAGAGGTCCCACCACCGCGCTCGTTTCCGTTTTAACTTGTCCACCAAGGAGCACCGTTTTAATGCCATAGTCTGCTAATAAGTGTGCTTGTTGCACACCGTTTGTAATGACAGTGACATCCTTTCCTTCTAAATGAGGAATCATGCGAAGTGTTGTCGTTCCCGCATCCATGTAGATTGTTTCGCCTTTTGTCACAAGAGAAGCCGCATAGCGACCGATGCATTCCTTCTCACGTCGGTTTGAACGTTCCTTTTCTTTTGTGGTTGGTTCATACTCTTTTGAATAGACGCGTTTAGCACCGCCATGCACACGAATCAATGTCCCTTCCTCTTCTAATAAAGAAAGGTCTCGACGAACCGTAGATTCAGAAGCACCTAGCGCCTCCATTAAGTCTCTTAGGTGTACTGTATCTTCCTTTTCTAATAAGTCCAAAATGATTCTTCTACGTTTTTCAGTAAGCATAAAGCTCCTCCTACAATCGACAAATATAAGTTAAAAATCCGGCCCTTTAAACGGTCAAAAAATTTCATATGTATATAATATAATTTATATTAACAATTACATTCCTTATATAATATAAAATTATATAGCAACCGGTGCAAGTAATTTACGTGCTTTATGAAAGAAGAAATTACACTATTCGAGATATTTTCTGAATACTTCCGGCAGTATTCTTTTTATACTATTTTTTATATATTCGAACCCTCTTTATTAAGGCATAAAAAAGACGCCAGAGATTCCTCTGACGCCCTTATTGTTCGCTAACGTTTTAATTATTTTTCTTCCGTTTTTTCGTGTGGCAAGATTAAGTTTAAGACGATTCCAGCAATCGCACAAAGCGCTGTCCCTGATAAAGTGACAGGCCCTACTTCAAGCACTGCTGCACCAAGTCCAAGGACTAACATTGAGCTTGCGATAATGAGATTTCGTACTTGTCTGAAGTCCACTTGTTTCTCGATTAATACTTTCAATCCGTTTGAAGCAATAACCCCGTATAAGAGAATCGCCATTCCACCAAGTACTGCATTTGGAATCGTACGAATCAGTGCTGTAAATTTACCAAAGAAACTGAATCCAATCGCAATCAGTGCAGCATTACGAATCACCGATACAGATGCGATACGTGTCAAGCCTACAACCCCTGTGTTTTCACCGTAAGTTGTATTGGCAGGTCCTCCTAGGAAGGCAGATACGGCTGTTGCGACCCCGTCTCCAATTAGCGTACGGTGTAAGCCTGGGTCCTTCAAAAATTGACGTCCGCAGATTTCGCTTAATACAGTGTGATCCCCGATATGTTCAGCAATCGTTACAACCGCTACTGGCAGAAGCGCCCATGTTTCAGGCCCAAAGTATAAGTTATATTGATGGAATACTCCGTTTGTATTGAATGGTAAGTATAATTCTGGCAAAGCAATCCATTGTGCTTCAATGACTTTTGTGAAATCTACTAGTCCAAAGAAGATGGCCACGATATATCCACCGATAATCCCAAATAGGAATGGAATGATTTTCAAGAAGCCTTTTGCTTTTGTATTAATAAATGCCGTTATTAAGAAAGTCACGGTCGCAACCAGCATTGGCTTCCAGTCACCATCTTTTACAAATCCAGCATTCGTTACCGCACCATTGGCAAGACCTAAACCAATAACGATAATCATTGGTCCGATGACGATTGGCGGTAAGAGTTGGTTAATCCAATTTGTTCCTAAGAATTTAACAAATAAGGCCACAACCACATAGAGTAGTCCGACTAACACAACCCCTGTTTGCGCAGCATCTGGTTTCCCTTCCATTTGTGCCATCGCGAATTGCATGGCCGTAATAAAAGCAAAAGAGGATCCCAAGTAAACAGGCACTTTAAACTGCGTCGCAACCATATAGATTAGTGTTCCTAATCCTGACGCAAATAAAGCAACCGATACTGGCATCCCCAATATTAACGGCACTAAAACAGTGGCACCAAACATCGCAAACACGTGCTGTAAACTCAAGAACAGCCCAGGCACGAGCTCCGGTTTTTGATCCACATCTAACAACAGATCGACTTTTGAAGTTTGTAACTCCATTTTACCCTCTTTTCCGGGCGTTTTTGTGCACACAAAAAGCCCTATGTTTTTTAAGCGTAGGGCCAGTCTAATAAACTTGATCTTAGCCTTTCTCACCTCTCTGGATGAGTTTAAAAGCCCTTGCTAGCAGATAGTGTATCACACCTAAATTGGATTTGCTATACTTTTTTCTGTTTTTTTTAAACAAAAGTATTGTTCCCATTATCAATCCCAGTTACAATGGTAACAAGCAACCCTTAAAGTTGCCCAGTCTAACTTTATGGAGGAATCATTTATGGTCAAATCAGTAGAAACTATCACAGAATTAATCGGGAACACTCCCCTTGTGAAACTACGTCGTTTAGTTTCAGACGATTCTGCAGATGTATATGTAAAAGTCGAGTCGTTTAACGCCGGAGGATCTGTAAAAGATCGTATCGCTTTAAACATCATCGAAACAGCTGAGAAAGATGGTAGCCTAAAACCTGGCGACACAATCATCGAAGCAACAAGTGGAAATACAGGTGTAGGACTTTCATTAATCGGTGCTGCCAAAGGATACAAGGTCATCACAATTATGCCTGAATCTATGTCTATCGAACGCCGTCAATTAATGAAAGCATACGGTACAGAAGTCTTATTAACGCCTGCTGCTGACGGATTCGGCGCTGCCGTTGCCAAAGCAGAAGAATTAGCGGCACAACCTGGCTACTTCTGGGCACGTCAATTCGACAACGAAGCAAACCCAGCTATCCACTATCAAACAACTGGGCAAGAAATTATTAAAGCCTTCGACGGAAAAACTCCAGATGCTTACATCAGTGGTATCGGTACAGGCGGTACGATTACAGGTGTTGGTCGTGCATTAAAAGGAGTAAACAAAGACGTGGAAATTATCGGGGTTGAACCTGAAGAAGCACCATTCATTTCTAAAGGGCAAAAAGGAAAACACCGCATCCAAGGAATCTCTGCTGGTTTTGAACCAAGCATTATCGACCGCGAAGTCATCGACGGCTTTGAACTTGTAACAAGTGACGATGCCATCGAAACTGCGAAAAACTTAGCCGCTAAAGAAGGGATCCTTGCTGGTATTTCTTCTGGAGCTGCTGTCACTGCCGCTCTACGTGTTGCAAAACGCTTAGGAAAAGGCAAGTCTGTTGTGGTTCTATTACCTGATACAGGCGAACGTTACCTCTCAACAGGCATTTTCGGCGAAGCGTAATTCGTTCTAAAAACACAAACCTCAAAACTTTATTGCAATCTTTTGAATCTCTTCATAGTGATGGCAGTAGTTGTACCGGGTTGAGCCAAGGTCTCAACCCTACCAAGCTTCAAACAGGCCGTAAAACGGCCTGTAATTCACATTGGTTACACTCACTACTGTTCTCACTATAGAATTCAAAAGATTTCCATTCAGTTTTTGAGGTTCTTTTTTTGTGCGAAAATTTAGTTGAAAGGCGTTCAGAATCCAGATGTATCATGCGTGATACGTATCATACATGATACACTCTACTCTTTTTGTATCAATTTTGATACGTATCATTTTTGATACAACTCAACTTTTCGATGTAACATTTTTGTTACGTAACATAATTGTTACACTCGAAGCAAAACAAAAACCACCTCGGAAAATTTTCCAAGGTGGTTTCACTTTTAAATTCGATTAAGCTTCTTGTGCTTTGGCTTCTTTTTTGTTTCCGAATTTCTTAGCAATATACGCTGTTAAGATTGGAGTTAAAATAGCTGTTACGATTACTGAAGCTGTAATTTGAGTCGTTGCTGTTGCTTCGATTCCTTTGAACGAAGCATCCACTGCTGAAAGTGCAGCTGGTGTAGCGATAGCGCTGGCTGCTGTACTTGAGATGGCAGCACCGGCAACCCCGTTACCACCTGTTAAGCGGTCTGCGGTGATAGATGCAATACCACCGACAAATGTAGTAATCACCCCTAGTAAAATACCAGGTAGACCACCTTCAAGGATTTGGCCAAAGCTCATGTTAGCCCCTAAACAGAAACCAACGACGATAATGATGGCTGTAATCCCGTTTGAAAGAACTTTCTTCATGTATGGGAAGGCATTCCCTAACGCAATCCCTAACACAAGTGGCAATACAGTTCCGACTAAGTTCCAAATCGAGATGTTTGCAAGACCTGCACTACTTAATACGGCCATTGTTACCATTGGTCCAACGCTAAGTGTTGTAATCCCAACGGCACCAGCATCGATTTCATCCCCGTATACATCTACAATACCCGCATACATTGCGTTGTTGGCTACTGAAATGGCACCGATAACGGCAACGGCGCTAAGTCCGAGGAAGTTGTCATTGAATACTTTCGCAACCAATAACCCTAAGACTACAGATACCGCAATTTTTGCTAAAATAATCGCTGCCCCACGTCCAACGGCTTTTGGTGTGTTTTTAAGAGAAATGGTACCCCCGATAATGAAGAGGAATGCCCCAACAAGTGGTCCAGCACCTTTCACGATTGGAGTGGTAAATCCACCAATTTGTAATATTTGAGGGAAAAATGTATTAATCACACATCCAATAAACATTGGAATAATGATTGTATCCCCAGGAATTTTAATCTTTTTCATACTGTTCACAATCCTTCTCTGATTTGGAATAAGACTCTAGCTAAAATCAGCCATCTAATGTGATACCGCCATCGCAGTCACCGATTTCCCCTGTAACGAAGCTTGCAAGGTCGCTTGCGAAGAAGAGAATCATTTGAGCGATTTCAACTGGTTCTGCACGACGTCCAAGAGGGATCATGCTGATAACTTTTTGGCTCTTTTCTTTATCTTCTGATAAAACTGTTGTCATATCTGTACGAGTGAATGAAGGACATACAGCGTTACATGCGATATTGTATTTACCGCCTTCTTTAGCAACGGCTTTTGTTAAACCATTTAAACCAGCTTTAGAAGAAGCGTAAGCGGCAGTACCTAAAAGTCCACCACCAAGTTTAGCGGCAACTGAAGATACGTTTACGATACGTCCACCTTTGTTTTCGATAAAGTGTGGGAAAATTGTGCTGATTGTTGAGAAGCATCCTGAAAGATTGATGCGGATAGTTCTTTCCCATTCTTCATATGTTAATTGGTCGAATGGTTTTGCACTAATAACCCCAGCGCAGTTCACTAAGATATCTACTTTGCGTTCTGCTAAAATTTCGTTCATGCTTTTTACGATAGATTCATGATTTCCTAAATCCATGTATTTGAAGCTTGTGTGTTCTGGTCCGAACTCTTCAACTGTTTTGTTTGCTGCAGCCTCGTTAATATCTGCGATGACTACAAAACCGCCGCCGTTAACGATACCGCGCACGATTTCTTTACCGATACCATTTGCCCCACCAGTGACAATGGCAACTTTACCTGTGAAATCCATAAAATCACGTCCTTTGATTTGATATGTTCATTCTATCACTAAACAATGAAGTTTCGACTCTTTTTATGGTTAACATTTGTTAACTTTTTAACATATTTTTGATGAACTATATGTTCCGCTACACTCCCAAAAACCGCAGTATCAAAAGGTTTCTGCAAATAAAAACAGCCTACAAATAAATTGTAGACTGTTTTGTGTACCATAAAAAATATTTTATTTTTTTAAAATTGAATATAAACATTATATGAGCAAACTTCTCTCAAATAATGGACTAGATCAACGACATTGTCCTGTAAATCACCAAGAGGGACTTCTTCTTGTTTCTTACGACCTTCATAGAAGAATGTAAAATTGAACTTTCCACCCCATTTTGATTTTTGACGAAAAACGGACGCGCTGACTGCTTCTTCTAAGTCCACGACCCTAAACTCAGTTCCATAAGAAACTAAAATTCCGTCTTTGACAAGTACGCCAAGTTTTTCATCCAAATACTCCGCATCATCCAATAGGCGTTTCATATCCTCTTGGTAGTCAGGGAAAAGCTCATCAAAACGAGCGTAATGTTTTTTGATGCGACGAACGCGAATGATTTGCCAAGCGAATACAATGACAAAAAATACAACGGCTACGATGAACATCACGATATCGACAAACCTTGCCGCACTATCCGTAATGGTTAAAAAATGCTTTAGGTCCAGTTTATCGAGAGGCGCCTGCACCGAAAGTGGGCTAAGTTTGAATTTCTTTTCAAAGGCTTCCTTCATTTCCGGTGTAATATTCGTTTGAACGCTGGATCTCCCACGTTTCTCCTTCTCATTAACTACACGTATATTCAAGTAGAAGTCTGACGAGGCGAGTGCGTTCGTTTTCTCAGAAAGCGCCTCTTTAAATTCTAGAATTTGTTTAATTTCAGAAGCATCTGTTCTTAAGAACGACACTCCATGATTGTGTTTCACTAAATAATATGTTTCACCGTCTATCTCAGAAGGCTTTGGGTCGATATCTAACACCTTAATCGAAGTGGACGATGCATCAGTTTCCATTTCATAAATGACTCCCTGCTCGTATAATTCACGCCCGCTCATAAAACCATACGACGCTAAAAATCCTATCACCACCACTGTTAATCCTAACAGGACGGTAAGAATCCATATCCCCCATATTCTTCTAAAAATCCCTTTATGCAAAACTATTCCACCTTCAAATTCTATTTCTTATCCTAGGAGTCTAAAATCTACTTTCAATCCTAAATTGTATTCTTCGTTTAAATATTCCACAAGATCTTTGAGACGTAATAATTGTCTTCTAAAGAGAATCGAATCGTATTTCTTATTTGCATATTCAAAACGCAAATGAACCCTCATGCCGCCTTTTCTTCTGTTCTCAAACACGAGATATGCCTTGCTGACTTCTGATAAGTCGACGACTGTAAAGTTAATGTCGTAGCTCACTAGAATCCCTTCCATCACAAGGATTTTGAGTTTCGGATCGACATATTCTGCATCATCCAATAACTGCTTCATATTGTTCGCATAATCAGGGAAGTACGCATCAAAACGTGCATACTGCGCCTTCAAGCGACGCGTTTGATAAATTTGGAACCCAATAAGTCCAAGAACGATTGCAAGCATAACAAACGTCATTGCCGAATCTCCCCATTGATCTTTAGAAGTGGTCAACTTCAAGATTCTGGATTCATCGATTTTCGTTTTAGCATTTTCTGAATACAGCGGGCTCTCTTTGTATTTCTTGTAAAAGGCTTCTTTCATCTCAGGCGTCACATTCACCTTGACGTTTGACCCTTTCCCTTTCCTTTGCTCTGGCGTTACACGCACACTCAAATAAAGATTAGACGCTTCGAGTGCATTCTCTGCGTTTCCGGCAGCTTTCTTTGCTTCTAAGACAGTTTTCAATTCATCTGATTTTGCCTCGAAAACCGCAACGCCTCGCTCATGTTTCACTAAATAATAGTTGTGCCCATTTAACACGAGCGGTTCTGGATCGATATCCATTACTTTAATGGCGACTGATGAACCTTTATCGTTTACATAGTAAACCTCATTGGCTTTGTATAAGTCTTCCGCGCTCTGGAATGATTTGAATCCCGCACGTGCAATGATCACCATCACTACAGCCATTATCGCTACTACAACCCATATCGGACCTGTTCTTCTTCCATACCCTTTATGCATTTTGAACCCTACTTTCTATTGAA
>URWJ01000054.1 GCA_900551535.1 uncultured Granulicatella sp.
CAGCGAATATCGGCGGCGGACCTGGACAAGGTGGCCCTGGTGGTGGCGGACAACCTGGGCAAGGAGGACCAGGCGGACAACCTGGCCAAGGCGGTAGACCAGGAGGTAGATAAGGCCGATAAGAATTCTAAGGAACCGTGAAAGGGGTGATTCCACCAAAATAAGAATGCGATGAGACCGTTCAAACGTTAGACGACAATCAGGAGTCCAAAACGTAACAAAAGTTCTCAAAAAAATAACAAAAACTACAGCACACAAAACCATAAGACGGGGTATTATCTCAGCTATCGAAAGCTTAACTGAGACAATACCCCGTTTTCATGTTATATTATCTAACATAAGAGGTAAGGGCAGTTTTGACAAAAGATGAAACTTTTATTTACAATAACCCTATAAAGGAGGAAGGCAGATGGGTGAAAAGGAATTACGACGTTCACTAGCCGTCTTTCCAATCGGAACAGTCATGAAGCTGACCGATTTATCAGCACGACAAATTCGCTATTATGAAGAACAGCGCTTGGTTATCCCAGAACGCTCTGAGACGAACCGCCGCATGTATTCATTGAATGATGTCGATCGCTTATTGGAAATTAAAGATTATTTGGCCGATGGATTAACCATTATGGCCATTCAGAAGATTTTCAATAAGAATACAAATCCAGTATCGAAGGAAAGCGTAAAAGAGGCGCTGACGGATGAGGATGTCCGACGAATCTTCTACGACGAGATTATGCATATTAGCCGCTACTCTGGCGGAGAAAAATGGAACTTATAGGAGGAAACCAATGATTACACATGAAGAGATTAGAAGACAGGTAGAAGAGAAAGATGTTCGTTACTTACGATTGATTTTCACGGATATCCTAGGAACGATTAAAAATGTGGAAGTGCCAATTACGCAATTAGATAAAGTGTTAGCCAATAAAATGATGTTCGATGGTTCTTCAATTGAAGGATTCGTTCGTATCGAAGAAAGTGATATGTACTTATATCCAGACCTTTCAACTTGGGTGGTTTTCCCATGGAGCAGCAAACACGGTACAAT
Organism: uncultured Granulicatella sp.; assembly: GCA_900551535.1. Lineage (GTDB taxonomy): Bacteria > Bacillota > Bacilli > Lactobacillales > Aerococcaceae > Granulicatella. Next base: position 1,046 of record URWJ01000054.1, read on the forward strand.
CGCACGCTTAATCTGTGATGTATACAAACCAGACGGAACGCCATTTGCGGGGGACCCTCGTTCAAACTTAAAACGTGTTTTAAACGAAATGAAAGAATTAGGTTTCTCAAACTTCAACTTAGGACCAGAGCCAGAGTTCTTCTTATTCAAATTGGACGAAAACGGCGAACCAACGCTTGAAGGAAACGACCAAGGTAGTTACTTTGACTTAGCTCCAATTGACCTTGGGGAAGAATGTCGTCGTGAAATCGTTCTTGAATTAGAAAAGATTGGGTTTGATATCGAAGCAAGTCACCACGAAGTAGCTCCAGGTCAACACGAAATCGACTGGAAATATTCAGATGCGGTAGCGGCTTGCGATAACATCCAAACATTCAAATTGGTTGTAAAAACCATTGCACGTAAACATGGATTACATGCGACATTTATGCCAAAACCAGTATTCGGAATTGCTGGTAGCGGAATGCATTTCAACTTATCTTTATTTGATGAAGACGGAAACAATGCGTTCTTCGACGAAAATGGCGACCAACGTCTAAGCGATACTTGCCGCCACTTCATCGCTGGGGTCATGAAACATGCGAAAGCTTTAACGGCCGTATGTAACCCAACGGTAAACTCATATAAACGTTTAGTTCCAGGATACGAAGCGCCTGTATATATTGCATGGTCTGCACGTAACCGTTCACCGCTGATTCGTATTCCGGAATCTCGTGGAATTTCAACGCGTATCGAATTACGTAGTGTGGATCCATCTGCGAACCCATATTTAGCGATGGCTGCGATTTTAACAGCTGGTCTTGAAGGGGTTAAAGAAAAAATGGAAGTTCCTGCAGCTATCGACCGCAACATCTATGCGATGTCTGCTCGCGAACGTAAAGAAGCTGGAATCGATGATTTACCAGGAACATTAAACGAAGCGATTGAATACTTGAAACAAGACGAAACAGTTCAAGCTGCTCTAGGAAATCATATCCTAGACAACTTCATCGAAGCAAAACGTTTCGAATGGGCTGCTTACCGTAGTCAAGTTTCACAATGGGAATTAGACCAATACTTGAAACTATTCTAAAAAGAGAACCAAAGAGTGCACTCACAAGGTGCGCTCTTTTTATGTTCTATTTTACTCTTTGAGATAAATCTTGTATAAGACTGCCTCCTGTTGATACGTAAAGCTTTTTCTTTGTTAAAGTTTTGACATATTTTGCTGAAAATGTAATACTGGTAAGGAAACGTAAAAAGGAAAGAGAGTGCTCACATGTATATAAAAGAGATGTCGAATGCGTTAGAAGAGTATCATGCTTTTATGGAAACTCAAGCCAACAGAACGGTTTTCCAAACGCCTGAATGGGGCGAAGTGAAGACGGATGGCTCATGGACAAGAGATGTACTACTAGTCATGTCGGATAATCATGAACCTGTTGCGGCTGCGATGATTCTTTATCGTAAATTACCTGCTGTGAATCAATATTTAGCGTATGCACCGCGCGGAATCGTAACGGATTATACAAATGCAGAACAATTAAAATCTGTGTTTGCGACTTTAAAAGTGTATTTGAAATCTAAAAATGCATTTGGATTAAAGATTGACCCAGAATTACAATGGCGTGAATGGACAAATAAGTTCGAAATGGTTGAAGGTGGATTCAATAACGAAGAATACCGCAAAAACATTTTAGCGGCTGGATTCGTAGAACGCCCAATGGACTTAGGGTTTGATGGAATTCAACCACGTTTAACAATGATTTTACCGTTGAAGGACGAAGGAAAAGGTATCGTCGAAACGTTCAATAAGAAAGAACGTTATAAAGTGAATGTAGCGAAGAAACAAGGGGTTGTTTGCTACAAGGGAACACTTGAAGATATGCCAATCTATGATGAGTTGAATAAAATTACGGCTGAGCGTGATCAATACGTGGCGCGTAGTATCGAGTATTTAACAACGATGTATCAACACCTTCACCCTAAAGGAATGGTGGATTTATACTTTGCAAAAGTGGACTATAATGTGCAATTAGCCTTTGCGACAAATCGCTTAGAAACAGCGCAAAAAGAATTCGATAAGTTAACAGGACAGCTGGAAACATTAAACAACCCAAAACGTATCGAAAACGTTCAAAAGCAAATCGAATCATTGAAAGTGAATATTGCTAAATACGAAAAAGAAATTGAACGCGTAAAAGATGATTTGGAACAATATCCAGAAGGGAAAGTTGTCAGCGGAGCGTTTGTGGTAACGTATTTAGATAAAGCGTACTACTTATATGGTGCGAACATCACTGACGATGGTGGATTGAATGCCAATAAGGCGCTTGTGTCTTGGATTATGCAAACTCTTTATGATGAAAAAGGCATTCGTTCGTTTGACTTCTTCGGAGTTTCTGAAGACCAAGAACATCACGGTGGCATTAACGGATTCAAGCAATCGTTTGATCCTGAGTTAGTGGAATATATCGGCGAATTTGATATGCCGATTTCGAAGTTCTGGTTTGAAATGTTCCATACATGGGCACCAAAAGCCGTGAGCTTGAAGAATAAAATTTTAGTAAGACGTAAAAAATAGTTGAAAGAGGCTGGACGAGTTTCCGGCCTCTTTTAGAAAATAGGAAAGGAGAATGGAATGCAAAAAATAGTAATCTTGGAAAACTTATCTTTATCGTATTGTTAATAGCATAAGAGATCATCCTTGGATTACTTGAACAAGCCATTCCTTTTCCTTTTACATTTGCGCCAGGGGCAAAGTTAGGGTTAGCCAATATTGTAACGCTAATCAGCTTATATACATTGTCGTTTAAAGAAGTGGTTTTAGTTGTCGTGATGAAAACATTGATGACGACCGTTCTTGGGGGGACATTTTCAACCTTCCTCTATAGTGGGATGGGCGCGCTTGTCAGCTTTATCGGGATGTATCTGGTGATGCAACTGGATGAGAAGCGTGTGAGCGTGATTGGCGTTCCTGTGTATAAACATATTCAACAGTTTAAAGCCGTCCAAGAAAAGAAAACGACTTTTGCATTAGCGATTAAAAACATGGTGATGATTCATGTGTTGCAAGCCGTGCTATTATTCGTTGCGGTGCTTTTCTTCAACTAGTGTGTACTTGACAAAGCAAGTTCATTTCCTTATGATTAAATAGATATGGATTTATAGAAAGTAGTGAAAATATGGCTCAGAAAAAAGCGGCGTTAGCTTGCAGCGTATGTGGTTCAAGAAACTACACGATTACGCTTGGACAAAACCGACGAGTAGAACGTCTAGAAATTAAAAAATTCTGCAAGTATTGCAACAAACAAACACTACATCGCGAAACAAAATAAAAGGAAGAGGAGATTCGGAATGCGTTTTTTATCAAATGTAATTAAAGAGATGAAAAAAGTTACTTGGCCAACAGGTAAAGAAGTAAACAAATATACAATTACAGTAATTATGACAGTGCTTGCTGCATTATGCTTCTTTGCAGTAGTGGACTATGGAGTGCATCAACTCATTACATTCCTTTTAAAATAATAGTACTTTAAAGTGATTAGTGATATACTAAGAGCAGTTGAAAAAACCTTCGCTTATGAAGGTTTTTTTGTATGGAAAAATGTTGTCAACACTCAAGGAGGAGTATCAATGGAAAAAGAATGGTATGTATTGCACACTTATTCAGGTTATGAGAATAAAGTAAAATCAAATCTATTATCACGTATCCAAAGCATGGGTATGGAAGAAAACATCTTCCGCGTGATTGTGCCAGAAGAAGAGGAAGTAGAAGTAAAAGACGGTAAAACAAAAACAACTGTTGAAAAAACTTTCCCTGGTTATGTATTAGTTGAAATGGTGATGTCAGACCAAGCGTGGTATGTTGTTCGTAACACTCCAGGCGTAACTGGATTCGTTGGTTCACATGGTGCTGGTTCAAAACCATCTCCATTATTACCAGAAGAAGTAGAAGTAATCTTAGGACGTATCGGTGAAAAAGTTCATGCTCCAGTTGATTTAAACGTATCTGTTGGAGACTACGTAATCATTACAGAAGGTGCCTTCAATGATATGAGCGGTAAAGTTGTAGAACTTGACCATGAAAAACAAAAAATTAAAGTGGCAATTGAAATGTTCGGTCGTGAAACAATTGCAGACTTAGACTTCCACCAAGTGAAAGAAGATGACTCTTATTAACATGTATCCTACAATGTTAGAACGATTTATTCGCTATGCGAAAATCAATACGCGCAGTGATTTAAAATCAACAACGATTCCTACGACAAAGAGTCAATGGGAATTTTTAGAAATGCTTCGAAGCGAGTTAGTGGAGTACGGCTTTACAAAAGTAGAACTTGATCCAGAGGACAGCTACTTAGTGGCCTTATTGCCTAGCAACTTAGAAGAAGGGGCTACAGCTCCTGCGATTGGTTTTATTGCCCACGTCGATACTGCAGATTTTAATGCGGAAAACATCGACCCACAAATTCACGAGAATTATAACGGAGAAGATGTGCTGCTTAATGCCGAAAAGAATTTGGTAATGACGGTCAGCGAGTTTCCAAGTTTGAAAAACTATATTGGCGAAACGTTAATTACAACTGATGGAACGACATTACTAGGTGCCGACGATAAGGCGGGTCTGGTTTCGGTATTAGAAGCTTGCTTGTATTTAATGGCGCATTCAGAAATTCCGCATGGCGATATTTGGTTAGCATTTGGTCCGGATGAAGAAATCGGAAAAGGCGCGCATCGTTTCAAAGCAGAACGTATGCCTGCAAAATTTGCCTATACTTTAGACAGTGGCGTCGTAGGGAAACTAGAGTATGAAACGTTCAATGCGGCTCGTGCAGTGGTGACGATTCATGGGACAAGTGTTCACCCAGGGCAAGCTAAAGATGTGATGGTGAATGCTTTGGCAGAAGCAGCAAAACTATTTGCACGCATGCCAGAAAAGGAAGTGCCTGAACGTACGAGCGGGTACGAAGGCTACTTTATGTTATCGAAACAATCAGGCGACATCGGTAAGGTTGAATTGGAATACATTATACGCGATCACTCGATGGAGAAATTCGAAGAGAGAAAAGCGCAGTTCCAACAAATCGTCGATGCACAAAATGCAACGTATGATGTGCCTCGTATCGAATGCACGATTTACGATGAGTACTATAATATGTACGAAATTTTAAAAGACGATATGACTTCGGTTGAAGTAGCGATTGCAGCTTATAAAGAATGTGGCATCACGCCAGACATTCAACCATTTCGTGGAGGGACGGATGGATGTATTATTACCTATAAAGGAATTCCAACTCCAAACCTTTTTACCGGAGCAGAAAACCTTCATGGGCAATACGAATTCGTAACTCTCGAAAGCATGCAAAAAGCCAGCGACGTTGTATTAAAAATTATTGAATTAGTCCAAAGAAAAACGGTTGAGTAATACTCAACCGTTTTTTCTATATATATAAGAAAGAAGAAAAGATAATAAGTTATGCGACAATAATACAATTTAATACCTATGCTATAATAGCCTAAACCTCTCAAAAGATAATATATCTATTTCAAGATTAGTAAAATTGAGAATGATTATAAGGAGATAACTTTTATGAAAAAAGCAATGCTAATTATTAATCCAACTTCTGGAGGAGAAAAGGCGTTAGACTATAAAGAAAAATTAGAAAATAAAGCAAAAGAATACTTTGAATATGTTGAAACGAAGATTACTGAAAAAGCTAAAGATGCTACTGCTTTTGCGGAAGAAGCTTCAAAGGAGAATTATGAAGCGGTAATTGTTTTTGGTGGGGATGGAACTGTTAATGAAGTGATTTCTGGTATTGCAGAAAAGGACTATATTCCTAAATTAGGGATTATTCCAGGAGGGACTGGCAATTTAATTACTAAATTGCTAGAAATTAGTCAAGATATTGATGAGGCAATTGACCAACTTGATTTTAATAAAACAAATGCGATAGATATTGGAAAAGCAAATAAGAGCTATTTTGGATATATCTTCAGTGTAGGTTCTTTACCAGAGGCGATTCATAACGTTGAAATAGAAGATAAAACAAAGTATGGAGTATTAGCTTATGCAATAAATACAATTAAGTCCGTTATTAAAGATGAGGTATTCAATATTAAAATTGAAACAGAAAATGGGAGTTACGAAGGGGAAGCTAGCCAAGTATTAGTTTTGCTTTCTAATTATTATGCTGACAAGAAAATATTTGAAGAAAACAAAGATGGGTATGCGAATATATTAGTTTTGAAAAATGCGTCTATAATTTCAAAATTATCATTAATTCCAGATTTGTTAAAAGGTGATATTGTTGAGAATGATAATATTGAATATATTAAAGCAAAAGATATTACAATCTCATCAGATACTAAAATAGAATCCGATATTGATGGTGACCAATCTGATGATTTACCAGTAAAAATTACAGTATTAGGGAATCATATTGAAATTTATTCATTATAAACATAAAAAATATTCGCGGTGCGTATATAAGATGACTTTGTGAAGGAAACCCGATTTTAACCGTAACAAAAACGACAAAAATGGCTCTTTTTGTGAATGTAAGCAGATACATTGTTTTAGAGTTATTTTAATGTATAATTAAAAGTGTAAATACCAAACAGAAAGGGAGATTTATTATGACAGATAAAGGATTTACAGATAAGGTTAAGGGGAAAGCAAAGGAAGTCGTAGGAGAAGTTACTAACGACGACGCTACAAAAGCAGAAGGCCTTTTAGACCAAGCTGTTGGAAAGGCTAAAGAGATTGCTTCAGATGTTAAAGACGTTGCGAGCGAATTAGTTGAAAAAGCTAAAGACGCACTTGATTCTAAATCTGAAGAAAAATAGTCGTATAATTATATTTACTAAGGATAGTACGGCTGAATGCCGTGCTATCTTTTTATTATTTAAAGGAGTGAATTAAATGGGTATTCTATCTTGGTTAGTACTTGGCGCATTCTCTGGATGGATCGCAAGTATTATTATGAATAAAAATGAATCTATGGGTGCAGTAGCAAATATCTTTACTGGTATTGTTGGTGCTTTTATCGGAGGAGCAGTGTTTAACTTCTTCGGTGGATATGAAGTTACGGGTTTAAATCTTCATAGTGTAATCGTATCAGTTGTAGGTGCATGTATCCTGTTGTGGATTTTAAATAAATTCAATAAAAAATAAAAGACAAAAAGCGATAGAAAATTTCTATCGCTTTTTTAGTTTGTTTAATGCCAATCCTCGAATTCTTCATCGTGATTTTCCAAATAGAGCTCAATTAGTTTTTCTCTTAAAGACTAGAATGCTTCTATATAATACATTTCCATTTTTAAAAGCAATGAATGGTTTATCTATTAATTCTATAGATAGAATAATAAGCTTTAAAGTCTTTTCTTTGTTATCTAATAGGTTGCTTAGCTTACCTAGTAGTGTATCGTTGTTATAATTGAGTTTAAGAGTAGTAGAGTCAGAATATGACAATGTAAGAGAAAATCTATGAAAATGGAACAAATTATGGAACAAAAACGAAAAATAAGCACTTAAAAGTCTTATTTTATAGGACTTTTAAGTGCTTTTCGTATGCCGAAAACAGGGGTCGAACCTGCGACCTACGCGTTACGAGTGCGTTGCTCTGCCAACTGAGCTATTTCGGCGTCTTACATCCATAATTATACGAGCGTTCCCTGAAATTGTAAAGATATCGAGATGAATTTATATAGAAGAAATCGGACTTAGGTACGTTTTTTTAAGAAATAAAAAAAGTTTTTGAAAAACGAATCAAATCGGTTGAAATTGATAATCAGTTATGATAAATTAATATCACTGTTGAGCGAACGTTCGCTTATAAAACAGTTTCAAAAA
>URWJ01000055.1 GCA_900551535.1 uncultured Granulicatella sp.
TGGTGCTACCGGAGATGCTTATCATATGACTGCTCCAAATCCTGACGGAAGTGGTGCTGGTAAAGCAATTCTACAAGCTATCGAAGAAGCAGGAGTGGCTCCAAGTGAAGTGGACTATGTGAATGCTCACGGTACTGGTACTCCAGCAAACGATTCAGCTGAAACAACTTCAATTCGTTATGCGTTAAAAGAAGCTGCTGATAAGGTTCATGTTTCAAGTACAAAATCAATGACAGGACACTTATTAGGGGCTGCTGGTGCTATCGAAGCGATTGCCTGCGTGAAAGCAGTTGAGGAAGACTTCGTTCCACCAACGATTAATTTAACAGAGCAAGACGAAGCGTGTGATTTAAACGTAACTCCAAACGTTGGAGTTTCTACAAAAGTAGACGTAGCAATTAGTAATTCGTTAGGTTTCGGCGGACATAATGCCGTAATCTGCGTGAAGAAATGGAAGGATTAATACATGAATGTAGAAGAAATTAAAGAACTAATGACTTTGTTCAATGATTCAAACATGACTGAGTTTCATTTATCAAACGAAGAGTTCGAAGTGCAATTTAGTAAACGCGAGGAGTATCCTCAAGTCGTTTCTAATGCCGTTGCACCCGTTGCAAACGTGGCAAGTCCAGTAGAAGCTGCACCAGTAAATGCCGCTCCTTCTGCTGAAGCTCAAGAAGCTCCACAAGTAGCAACAGATGCAAAATACATTACAAGCCCAATCGTTGGGGTGGTTTACTTACAATCTTCACCAGATGCAGATCCATTTGTACAAGTGGGTAAACAAATCACTTCAAACGACACTGTATGTATTGTCGAAGCAATGAAAATCATGAACGAAATTAAGAGCGACTTCAATGGTGAAGTTGTAGAAGTCCTAGTAGAAAACGGCCAAATGGTTGATTTCGGACAAAAACTATTTGCGATTCGCTAAACCCAATTTTAGGAGGAAATTAAGATGAACATTATGACTGTAACTGACGTAGCTGAGTTAATCCCTAACCGTTACCCAATTTTATTTATTGACCGTGTAGATGAATTAGTACCAGGTGAGCACGTTGTGGCACGTAAAAACGTGACATTTAACGAAAGCTTCTTCCAAGGACATTTCCCTGGTGAACCTGTAATGCCTGGTGTGTTAATCGTTGAAGCATTAGCACAAGCTGGTTCAATCCCATTATTAAAACTTGATTCTTTCAAAGGAAAAACAGCTTACTTAGGTGGATTAAACAATGTTAAATTCCGTCAAAAAGTAACTCCAGGAGATGTGTTAACACTTCAAGTGGATATCGTTAAATTAAAAGAATATGCAGGAATCGGTAAAGGCGTTGCTTATGTCGATGGTAAGAAAGTCGCAGAAGCTGAATTAACCTTTATTATTGGACGTTAAGCCTATGTTTAATAGAGTACTAATCGCAAACCGTGGAGAGATTGCTTGCCGTATTATTCGTGCTTGTCGTGAGTTAGGAATTGAATCGGTAGCAGTCTATTCCCAAGCGGATAAAGATGCTCTACATGTACAATTAGCAGACCATGCCGTTTGTATCGGACCCGCTGCCTCAAAAGATTCTTATTTAAAGGTTGAAAATATTTTGAGTGCTGCTGTTACAACAGGGGCACAAGCGATTCACCCAGGGTTTGGATTCTTATCGGAAAATGCCAAATTTGCCAAAATGTGTGCGGAATGCAATATCACTTTCATTGGACCTTCAAGCGAAGTCATTTCTCAAATGGGGGATAAAGCAGAAGCACGTAAGCAAATGATTGCGGCCAATGTACCCGTAATTCCTGGTAGTGATGATGTAGTTGAAACGGTTGAAGAAGGAATCGAACTTGCCAAGCGTATCGGGTTCCCGCTTTTAATTAAGGCGGTTGCCGGTGGTGGCGGTAAAGGGATTCGTCGCGTTGAAACTGTTGAAGAATTTGAACATCAATTCGTAACAGCACGTCAAGAAGCCTTACAAGCCTTCGGAAATGCTGATGTGTACATGGAACGTATTATTTATCCAGCAAAACATATTGAATTTCAAATTTTAGCCGATCAACACGGAAATGTAGTTCACCTAGGAGAACGTGACTGTTCGCTTCAACGTAAAAATCAAAAGATTATTGAAGAAGCACCAAGTCCATCTCTATCTCCCGAGCTTAGAAGAGAAATGGGAGAGGCTGCTGTACGTGCTGCTAAGGCAGTCGGCTATCAAAACGCAGGAACAATTGAGTTTCTTGTGGATGAAGAAAAACATTTCTATTTCATGGAAATGAACACGCGTATTCAAGTAGAACATCCAATTACGGAAATGATTACGAATGTGGATCTTGTGCAACAACAAATTAAAATTGCTGCAGGAGAAGAGTTACCATTTACGCAAGAGGATATTACTTTCGAAGGTCATGCGATTGAATGTCGTTTAAACGCTGAAAATCCATTTGAAGGCTTCCGTCCTTCTCCAGGGAAAGTAACGTTCTTACACCAACCTGTTGGCGGTATGGGCGTTCGTATTGAATCCGCATTGTATACAGGATATCAAATTCCACCATTCTACGATTCGATGTTAACCAAACTAATCGCACATGGTAAAACACGTGAAGAAGCGATTCTTCGCATGAAACGTATGCTCTTTGAACTCGTAGTAGAAGGTGTCGATACTAACCAAGAATTCGTTGAAGATTTATTAGATTCACCAGCATTTAGACGCGGAGATTATACAACTGCGTATGTTGAAACTGAATTTTTGAAACAGTGGAATCAACCAAAAGAGAAATAGAATGATTTAGTAAAGGAGTGATTAGATGGGTCTGTTTAGAAAACGGTCGTATATCACTATTAATCGTACCAAAGTAGACTTATCTGAACAGTCTGAGTTACCTACAGTTCCGGATGGGAAATGGGTGAAATGTTCTTCTTGTGACAAGATTGTCTACAAAGAGGATTTAGGATCCTTAAAAGTTTGTCCGCACTGTGATGCTCATTTTAGAATTAATGCGGCTGAACGATTAGCCATTACGGTAGATACTTTCCAAGAACTCTTTGAGGATGAAAAACCAAAAGTGGATGTAGCCTTTCCTGGGTACGAAGCAAAATTGGAGAAAGCCTCAAAAGTAGCCAAAGAAAATGAAGCTGTAACAGTCGGTGTGGCAACGATTGGGGAAGAATCCTTTATTTGCTGCGTCATGAACTCATTCTTCATGATGGGGTCAATGGGACAAGTCGTTGGTGAGAAAATCACGAAGGCTTTCCAAGAAGGAATCAAACGCCAATTGCCAGTTGTGATTTTTACCGCTTCGGGTGGTGCCAGAATGCAAGAAGGAATCTTTTCTCTCATGCAAATGGCGAAAATCTCAGGAGCTGTGGAAGAACACCATCAAGCTGGATTATTCTATTTAACAGTATTGACGGATCCAACAACAGGAGGCGTCACTGCAAGCTTTGCAATGCAAGGCGACATTATTTTAGCAGAACCAAAAGCTATCGTTGGATTTGCTGGAAAACGTGTTGTGGAACAAACCATGAACCAAAAACTTCCAGATGATTTCCAACAAGCAGAAACTGTTCTTGAACAAGGATTTATCGATGCGGTTGTTCACCGTAAGGAAATGAAGAAGATGATTCATCGTCTACTTGTCCTTCATGGAAAGGGGTCGAATGCATGAAACCAATGAAAATTGTTGCGTTGGCACGTGATGTGAAACGTCCAACCACAAAAGAATGGATTAACGCCGTATTTGACGACTTTATTGAATTACACGGTGATCGTTACTATGCCGATGATAAAGCTCTTGTAGGTGGAATTGCGACATTAAACGGCAAGCCTGTTACGGTGATTGGGATGGAGAAGGGGCATACGCTTCAAGAAAACCTGAAGACAAACTTCGGACAAGTCCATCCAGAAGGATACCGTAAGAGTGCGCGTTTGATGAAACAAGCTGAGAAGTTTAATCGTCCTGTTGTGACGTTTATTAACACAGCTGGTGCATTCTGCGGGGCAACTGCAGAAGAACGTGGGATTGGTGAAGCCATCGCGGATAATCTTCGTATTATGAGCCACTTGAAAGTTCCGATTATTGCCATTCTTTGTGGTGAAGGCGGAAGTGGTGGTGCATTAGCGCTTGCTGTTGCCAATGAAGTCTGGATGATGGAATATGCGATGTATTCAATTCTTTCTCCAGAAGGATTTGCGTCCATCTTGTGGAAAGATGGTTCTAAGGCTAGTCAAGCCGCTGAACTTATGAAATTTACAAGTAAGGATTTGTTGGTGCAAAAGATTGTAGACCGCATTATTCCAGAAAAGAAAAAGACAAATGAAGAGATTGCTTTAGATATGAGAGAACAATTAGAAGTTCAATTAAATGATTGGTCACAGAAATCGAAAGAAGAAATTGTAAGCCAACGTTTAGAGCGATTTAATCAATATTAGAATTTGATGAAAATTCCAAGGAGCCTGACTTTTTTGTTAGGCTCTTTTTTGTTATACTAGAGTTATCATTTTCATTGGAGGGAACAATTATGACACGTTTAGAAAAAGTAAGAAATTCCATGAAAGAACAAGAAATTGATGGACTTATTGTTTATAGCCCATACAATTTACGTTATTTAGCAAACTTTACAGGAACAACAGGGTTTGCATTAATCACGTTGACAGATGCTTATTTTGTAACAGATGCACGTTACACACAACAAGCACAACAACAAGCAAAAGGCTTCCATGTGATTGAACATAAGACAGGTTGGGTTCCAGCGTTTGAAAAAATTATTCGTGAAAACAACTTAAAATTTGTGGGATTTGAAGCAGATCATGTTTCAGTTTCACAATTAGAAATCTTCGAAGATGCGTTTGATACAGCATTAATTCCAACACAAAACATTGTAGAAAAAATTCGTGAAGTCAAAGATGAAGGAGAAATCCAAACTATTCGTGAAGCTTGCCGTATTTCAGATGCTGCATTCTTACACATCTTAGATTTCATTAAACCAGGTGTGACTGAAATCCAAGTAGCAAATGAATTAGACTTCTATATGCGTGGACTTGGAGCAAGCGGGGTTTCATTTGATACGATTATCGCAAGTGGTGTTCGTTCTTCAATGCCTCACGGTGTTGCGAGTGCTAAAGTCATCGAAAGTGGAGACTTAGTAACACTTGACTTTGGTTGCTACTACAATGGTTATGTATCTGATATGACTAGAACAATTGCTGTTGGTGAGCCAATCGACCAATTAAAAGAAATTCACGATGTTGTTTTACAAGCTCAATTAAAAGTTAGTGAAGCAGCAGGTCCTGGTAAAACAGGGGTAGAATTAGACAAGATTGCTCGTGACTACATTGCTAGCCGTGGTTATGGCGAATACTTCACTCACTCAACAGGACATGGTATCGGTCTTGAAATTCACGAAGCACCAAACGTTTCTCGTATTGCGACACAAGCATTTGTTCCAGGAAACGTGATTACAAATGAACCAGGAGTTTACTTACCAGGTATCGGAGGAGTTCGTATCGAAGACGATATTATTATTACTGAAACTGGTGGCGAAGTGATTCAAAAAGTTCCTCGTGAACTCATTATTCTCTAAAATAGACGGTAGTTGTGAGAATAGCTGTTTCATGGTAAACTAAATGAGAATTGGAAAATCTTTTTATGAGTAATTTTCTATCAAACAGGGAGGTTACAAAATGGAACAAAACAAAACATATTCTAAAGAACAAGAACTAGGTGCAATTGAGATTGCTCCTGAAGTTATCGAAAGTATTGCAGGTATTGTAGCTGCGCAAGTGGAAGGCTTCTATCCAGTTCCTGGATTCTTAAACACTATTTTTGGTGGAAAACAATTATCTAAAGGAGCTTATTTAACTGAAGAAAACGGATCATTCGTAATTGATATTTACGGAAATGTAGATTACGGTGTTTCAATTCCAAAAACAGCTCTATTATTGCAAAATAAAATTAAAGAACAATTATTATTCAGCTGTGAATTAGTGATTTCACAAGTGAATGTTCACGTTCAAGAAATTTTACCAGTGCATCACGAAGATGCAGAATTATTTGAATTGGGGGATGAATAGTGAGTCGTAAACCATTAAAAAGACGAGCACTACGAGTTTTGGCGATTCAAGCCTTATACCAACTAGATGTGTCGCCTGAAATGCACATTGTAGATGCGCTTAGTCTTGCGTTGGAATGCTCAGAAGATTCACCTTATTCTATCGAAGCAATTACGGAAGAAGAGTTACTTAACGAAGTTCCAGAAATTGCGTACAGCATAGCATTAGTACGAGGAGTTAAAAATAACGTCGAGAAAATCGACGCGTTAATCGAAAAGTACTTAAAAGGATGGAAGCTAAACCGTATTGTCCGTTTAGACTTAATCATCATGCGAGTGGCTATCTTCGAAATGACTTCTCCAGAATTAGAAGTTCCACAAACTGTAGCGTTAAACGAAGCAATTGAAATCGCAAAAACATACAGTGACGAAAAATCAGCGAAATTTATTAATGGTATCTTATCAAACTTAGTAAACGGGTAAGATTCTACTACACGAAGAGTCTGAAGCAACAGTTTCAGACTCTTTTTTAAAACAGGATGTGAGTCTTCGCGGTTAGAAATCGACCACTGGACCAAACCAACGCAAGCATCGTTAAAAACGATGTGCGTATGGTTTGGGAAGTGGACGCGATTTCTGCGAAGACGAACTCAACTCCAGGATGTGTGGAAAGGCTTGAGTCTCTGCTTTTTCGAACGCAACTAGAAAGGACATCAGCAAATTTGCTGATGTCCTTTCTTTTATTTTGTGTAGTTGAGCTCACAATCGCAGAAATGGCGTGCGTTTCCTCAAACGTTCCATTTCTGAGCGCGATTGCTCGCATCCTTATTTCTCGGCTAATAGTGTCACAAATCTCATTTTAATACGATTGCCGTTTTCGTCCGTTTTATGGAGTTGGCCAAAGTCTTCATTATATTTATGCAATGTCCAGCCTGCGTAGTAGTCTTTCAATTCGCCGCTTGCAAAAGTTTTAGGGAAGTTCACTGGGCAAGGTGCGTCTTCTGTCGACATGGCTGCTACAATTAGGTTAAATCCACCAGGAGCCGTATGTGATTGCATATTTTCAATCACATCTGGAATTGCATAAGGATCTAAAAACATCAAGACCACTGTTGAAATAATGACGTCATAGAGACCGCCAGGAATATCTGCGATCTCAATATTATAAGGTTGAATATCGATATTAAGCCCTTCTGCTTCCGCAATCTGTTCTAATTTTGCAAGGCTCATTGAGTTAATGTCGAGCGAAGTCACATCGAAGCCTTTTTTCGCCAAGTACAAGCTGTTTCGTCCTTCGCCACTTCCAAGGTCGAGCACCTTTCCTTTTGGGAACTTCGGTGTTGCCTCAATCACTTCTGAATGCGTACGTGTGAGGTCGTATTTTTTTGCGAAATAATCTTCAGGCGTACAATAGAAAGTAAGATAACATTTCAAGTCATCGCTTGCTGGAGAAACGCGGTGCCAAGCTTGAGGTTCGACGAATGGAATCTCGGAATCTTTTGTAAAGAGATGCTGGGCTAAAACATTTCCGTCCTCATCGAGTTCATAGAAGGTAAGCGCGCCTTCTAAAATCGTAAGGTGTGCCCAAGTACCCACTTTGGTATTATGCATTTTTCTAAACGGCTCTGGTAATGTTTCTGCCGTCCAAGTCGGCATTGTTTTATAAGGAATTAATTCGTGCTCCATAAGAAAGCTCCTTTCGAGGTTGTCATTCTCATTGTACAAGAAAATGAAAGGCTAGAAAAATATTAGCTATTATATAGTAGTTTTAAAACAGATATAACCAAAAGTTATAACCGGCAATAAAAAAGTGTTAATTGACTAGAAGGTGGTTTGCTGGTATCCTATTAACATGTTTATAAGACACGTTGATGAGAAGAGTAAAAGTGGAACTTTTCAGTAGAGAGTCTCGGGTGGTGAAAAGAGACATGAGTGGAAGCTTTGAAGATGGCCTCGGAGTGTTAATCGTTGAATGATTAGGCGATTACGGGTAAGCCCGATACAGCTTTCTGTTTTGATTGAAACAGACGGAGATAGTATTTGTGAGAATACTATAAACAAAGGTGGTAACACGAGAATTTGACTCGTCCTTTTGCTAACCCATGTTAGTGAGGGGACGATTTTTGTTTGAAGAAAAGAAAGGAGAACACATGATTAAATTAGAAAATATCGACGTGACCTTTACGCAAGGTAAGAAAGTCGTAAAAGCCGTTCGAAATGTTTCTGTCGATGTGGAAGACGGGGATATCTATGGAATTATCGGATATAGTGGTGCTGGTAAAAGTACTCTAGTTCGTACCATTAACTTACTTCAACGTCCAACAAGCGGAACAGTCGAAGTGAATGGCATCGATTTATTGAAATTGAAACCAAATGAATTGCGTGACGCACGTAAGAAAATTGGGATGATTTTCCAACACTTCAACTTAATGAATACGTTAAGCGTCTTTGACAATGTGGCTTTCCCGCTGAAAAAAGCGAAGAAACCGCTAGTGGAAGAAGGAGAAACAGCTGTTGATCCAACCGCTGAACCAAAATTGGTGAAGTTGACGAAGGCAGAAATTAAAGAGAAGGTTGACTCTCTACTGCAATTGGTTGGTCTTGAAGATAAAGCAAACAGCTATCCAAGCCAACTTTCTGGGGGACAAAAACAACGTGTGGCGATTGCCCGTGCGTTAGCCAACGACCCCGACGTATTGCTCTGTGACGAAGCGACAAGTGCGCTTGACCCTAAAACAACTTACTCAATCTTAGAGTTATTGAAGAAGGTAAACGAGCAATTAGGAATTACGATTGTGATTATCACGCATGAGATGC
>URWJ01000056.1 GCA_900551535.1 uncultured Granulicatella sp.
GGAGTTCAGACGTGTGCTCTTCCGATCTTGAGAGCATGGAAAAAATTCTATATACAACAACAGCCGTTAATGAAGATGGACTAACAGGTGTAGTGTACACCAAGGGAAATGGAGACAAAGACTTTAGCGTTACGACTTCTTCTCCAAGAAGTGCAGAAGCTGGGACAAACCCTGAACAATTATTTGCCTTAGCATATGCGACTTGTTTAAATGCTTCTATTGAATTTGTTGAAAAACGAAAAAAATTAGAACACAAGAGTAAGGTAGAAGTAAAGATTGATTTAACATTCGATCGTGAGGGTGAAGGCTATTTATTCCATCCGTCCGTGCGCGTTGTAATGCCAGGACGTAGCGAAGAATTGGCTCGTGAAATTCTCGAAGAAGCAGAACGCCAATGCCCGATTCATAAATTATTAAAAGGAGTTACAGTTCCTCCAGTGGAACTTTCAATAGCCGATGAGTAATGTATTGTTAAGAGTAGCAACCCTTGAAGATGCAACATCTATTCAAGCCATCTACGCTCCCTATGTAGAAACGACAGCCATCACTTTTGAAGAAGTGGTTCCGAGCGTGGAAGAGTTCCAAGGACGTATCCAAAAAACATTAGAGCACTTTCCATATCTTGTACTAGAAGAGAATGGGGAAGTTGTCGGATATGCGTATGCTGGACGATTTTCAGCGCGTGCTGCCTTTGACTGGTCTTGCGAAGTTAGTATTTATATTAGCTTAGCCCACCAAAGAAAAGGCTATGGAAAATTGTTGTATGCTGCCTTAGAGGAAAAGTTGTTGGAGCTAGGGTACCAAAACATCTATGCCTGCGTTGCCGTTCCAGAAGTGGAAGATGAGTACTTAACGATGAATAGTGTAAACTACCATAAATATTTAGGGTTTGAAGAATGCGGACACTTCAAAAAATGTGGCTGCAAATTCAACCGTTGGTACGATATTGTATGGCTTCAAAAACACGGAGCTACAACGATTCCTACAAAACGTCCAGATCAATTTACAGCATTATAAAGTGAAGATCCCATCAGCAAAAATTTGTTGATGGGATCTTTTTTTAATATGACATTACCAAATATGGTAATTACCATATTTGGTAATGATCATAAAAGATAAATTATCATATATGATAATTTTGACTTATTTGAATTCATTCAGCTTCTGCTTAAAGAACACCCAGCAGCATTTCGTCGATTCAGGATTCATCCGCAAGTGCTCGATTAATTCATAAGTTGGATGCCATCTGCGCAGTTGATCCGATGAGAAGTGCTCGAGAAATTCTGAAAATGGATGATCATATGGTTCTTTTGGCAGACCACTGCAGAAGATGGAGAAGAGACCAAGTAATTTACCAAAGGCATTTCCGAGTTCGCCTTGAGTCCAGTGAATATGACGAAGTAGCCCATCCATATGCGTCGAAGGAACTTTATGCAAGCACTTATTAGAGCGGACATTCCACTCGTGCGAGAGTTCGATGGAAGGGAACGCGCCATTGAACCAGTCTTCCTCGATTTCCATTTCGATGTAGCATTTTAATATTTCTTGCAAAGGCTGATGACTCTCGATGCTGGTGTTTAACTTATTCGTTCTAAAATAGTGATAGAGCAATTCTTCTTGGATTTGATTTACAAACTTATCGTCCGTTAGTTTATCCGGATAAATGGTTTTAATAATGGCTTTGGAAATCGTTTGGGATAAAATCGGTAGAAGTGTACAAAATTCTAAAATAGAATGGTGCAGATGAAGCTGTTCGAAATCGGATTTTTGCATAATGACAAAAGAATGGGTGTATTCCTGAAGAAAGACTTTGCCGAGTTGCTTTAAGCATTGATGCAGCGCAGTCATAAAATCAGTGAATACACCCAAGTTTAAGCAAGTTGTATGTTCATTATGGAAATGACTAGGGAATGGATTTGGACCAAAGTTAATGTAGAAGTCTTGTTTTGGCAAAACGGAAGACGCAAGAGTAATCAGCTCCTCTAAAACGAGCAGCGTCTCTTCTTTTGATAAATGTAAATAGTGCACAGGAATATACGTTTGCGGGAATGACTCTAAGTAATCGTTATAAAGGCGCAAGAAAGAATCTTTGCTCTCTTTGATGAGCGTGTAATAGAACTCAGTAATTTGTGGGCCAAACGAGAAGGCTAAAACGTCTTTGTAGGAGACAGTAGGTTGGTCTAGGAGTTTCTGGTAATGTAAGTGGAAATAATCTCTCAAGCTATCGAGATGAGGAATGAGATCGATGATGCTGTCGCCGCGCATGCCTTTAATCCACAGCGAGGTCAGCGCGTGGCATTCTTCGGAAAATGGTTTGTTGAAACAGCGTAGGGCGTTTTGATGACGCAAATAATAGTGTCGCAGCTTCTGGAATTCTTTCTGCTGGTCATAGGACAGCGCTTGTGGGAAATCTTCAAAGTGGTGGATTAAGAAAGTGGACTCGGTTGTGCCGAGTAAATACTCGATAATCTCTTCAAAAGACTTGTTGTACGGATTTGGATTCTGGCTGAAGAGATTGTTGTAGTAATTCTGTTGCTGCTGTTGTTCCTCAAGCAGCTGAATCTGTTTTACCAATAAGCTTAAATCTTGAGTATAGCGTTCCATTATAATACACTCTCCCAATAATGTATTTGTTACATTAATTGTAACGCTTTCATATAGATGCGTCAATATACATTTTTATCTATTTTTTATGGAATTTAAGAAATAGGAAAGACGCTTGACTAAACTTGTAGAGTTGACCATAATAAAGAAAGTTAACGAGGAAGGAGAGGTTTCATGTCCAAGAAAACAAAAGCAACCATTGCGATTACACTAGCGATTGCAGTCATGGTTTTAATTTTTATTAGTTCAAGTATGCCTTACAAGGATCAGTCGTTGGTGTCTACGATTCAAAAGGGACTGCCGATGCAACCTTTTTCGGAATTATTATCCAAAATCAAATTTGAATATGCAGGACAAACCATCAGTATTCCTTCTTTAGGATATGCGCAGTTTGTTGAATTCTTTATTCGTAAAGCCGCTCATTTCTTAGCTTACTTCTTCATTGGATATCAATGGACGAGAGGGTTAAGTGTTCACGTCCGTAAAAAAGGATGGCCACAGTTCTTGGCGTTCTTTATCGCAGTGCTATATGCGATGACTGATGAATTCCACCAAGGAGTGACTCCAGGTCGTACACCTCTAATCCAAGATGTTTTCGTAGATGCTGTAGGCGCAGCAGTCGGTGTAGGACTAGGAACCTTGAAAAAAATTAGATAATAAACTTGAAACGTTGAAGAGATTTTCTTCAGCGTTTTTTTGTTGCTCAAAAGACTCCTTTTCATTTTTTATCGTAGTTCTTTATGACTAGTCAAAGAGTGGGGGAAGAACGATGGAAATGAATGAATTAGCAACGGAAGTGTTCACGCAAGCCATTAAACACCAATTAGATGATATTCATTTATTACCGGTTGGAGAGGAGTATGTATTTTATTTAAGAGATGTCAATGGGTTAAAAGAGTTGAGAAGAATTTCAGACGAAGTGGCCTTGCAATTTATTTCGTACTTAAAGTATCAAGCGGGAATGGATGTAGGAGAGAGACGAAGACCGCAGAGTGGTTCCTTAACCTTTGAGATTTCAAAGGACCAGATGATTGAACTGAGATTATCAGTGATTACGAATTTTAAGCAGAAGGAATCTATGGTTATCAGGCTCTTGCATCGGTCTAAAAAAGAAAAGGCGTCGATTCGTTCGATGACTTATTTTCCAAAGGACTGGGCGCTCTTACAACAATTCTTACGCTATAAGAGCGGCTTGATTTTATTTTCCGGACCGGTCAGTTCTGGAAAAACGAGTACGATGTATGCCCTGCTCAGGGGCCGTATGCAAGAAAAGACGCTTCAAGTGATTACGATGGAAGACCCAGTGGAGTATCATGAGCCGATGTTTTTACAGACGGAGATTAACGAGAAGGCTGGAATTACGTACGAATTACTCATTAAGAGTTGCCTGCGTCATCACCCTGATATTTTACTCATCGGTGAAATTCGAGATGAAATGACGGCAAAGATGGCGATTCGTGCAGCCTTAACGGGGCACTTAATTCTAGCAACCGTTCATGCCAAGGACTGTAATGGAGTGGTAGCAAGGCTCTTGGAACTGGGCGTCAGTAAGACGATGCTCGAGCAAACCATTATCGCGATTTGTTCACAACGCCTTCTCCCTCGGTATTGTGGGCTATGCGGTAAGGAATGCCAGTTGCATTGTAATCATTTAACAAACGGAGAAAAGCGCGGGACGATTTTTGAAATCGAAACTCATGAAAAGTTAGCGCATTTCTTTAAAACGAATCAATTCGGGACTGATGAAGAAAGAGTACATCCTTTTAATAAGGTATTGAGGAAGGCTTATGCATTGGGATACATTACGGACAAAACTTACGAAACCTATCAAATTATCTAAGAAATGGAAGGGGCCTGTTCAAAGTCGGTTCCTCATTCAGCTTGCTCATTTACTCCAGGAAGGGTTCAGCTTGGATGAGGCGTTGAAGTTTCTAGAATACTTATTCGACTCAGAGAAGAAAGACTTGGAGAA
The DNA here is from genome assembly GCA_900551535.1 of uncultured Granulicatella sp. Classification (GTDB taxonomy): domain Bacteria; phylum Bacillota; class Bacilli; order Lactobacillales; family Aerococcaceae; genus Granulicatella. The sequence goes on from URWJ01000056.1 coordinate 4,577, forward strand.
AATGCGGGATACGCTTGGAGAAGGACGGCGTTTTGATGAGTGCTTGAAACGGGTCGGATACTCAGAAACGAACACCTCACAAATTTATTTATCCATGCAGTTTGGTAGCTTCGAGAAGGCCTGTGCGTCGATTGGAGAGTTTCTAACCAGGAAGCAAAAACAGCAAAAGAAAATGCAACAGATGATGATGTATCCTGCATTTCTTTTTACGTTTGTTATCGGGATGGTGCTCTGTATCCGAATGCTGTTACTCGACCAACTTTCCAGCATGGTGCAAGAAGAACAACTCAAGCAGTCTGGCTTCCTTTATTGGATATGGCTTGGGTTTCAAAACTTACCACAGCTGGCAACGGGATTTTTGATGATTGTTGTGACGCTTGTTCTTCTTATTCGCTTGTACTGGAAAAGGAAGAACACCTACGATCAGTTTCGCATGTTGATTTCACTGCCGGTCATTGGAAAGAGTGCGCAGCAATACGTGACGTTTTTGTATGCACGAGAGTTCTCGTATTTTCTAGGGAATGGACAGTCGCTATTATCGATGGTGTCCGAACTCAAAAAAGAAGGAACCAGCGCACTGTCGAAGATGATTGCGCAGAAACTAGAAGAACAACTGATTCAAGGAGAATCTTTTTCTACGGCGCTTGAGAAGATGAAGCTATTCCGACAGGAGTTTATCTGGCTCGTGTTAGAAGGAGAAAAGACAAGGCAACTAGACGTGCAACTACAAGTATATGCCGACCAAATGCTCGACGAATTTACCCAAGGCATCGAAAAGAAAATTAAGTGGATTCAACCGTTACTACTCATGGGGATTGGATTCCTCATCGTTTCCATGTATCTGATCTTATTACTACCGACACTAACGATGATTGGAGGAAATTAAAATGAAAATGAAAACAAAGAAAAAAGGCTTCACGTTAATCGAATTACTCGTGTGCCTCTTTATTATTGGCTTGATGATGCTACTCATTATCCCAAATATTGCGCAACAAAGAAAGACTGCACAAGAAAAGGCTGACGAAGCAATTGTGAATGTAGTTAAGACTCAACAACAATCGTATATGCTAGAACATAATACAAAAGAAGTTCCGACAGTAGATGAATTGCTTAATAAAAAGTATATCGACCAAAAGCAACTTGATGCTTATAAAAAGGTAGATCCTAAGCTTATTACACCTGCTGCTCAATAATTATGAAAAAGAGAGCATTTACGCTTGTTGAATGCTTAATTGCGCTCGCCATTGCTTGCTTCTTACTATTACTGACTCCGCCTTTGATTAGTCATTCCTATGTAAATTGGAAGGAAGAAGTATTTCTAAGAGAGTTTGAGCAAGTGATGGATACGGCGCAGATTACAGCTATTTCAACGGGACAAGGTTCGTTTGTAACGGTCTCAGGTGGTATCGTTGAATTAAATTGTCATGGGGCTAGAGAATTGGATAAGAAGATTCGCTTTCCGGATACGATGAAAAGTTATTCTGTTCAAACGTATGGTTTTAAACCCTATAGTGGGAATGTTAGTCAGTTCTCATCCGTGACTTTTGATGGACGAAATCGCAGGTACACTTATGTTTTTCAATTAGGGGAGGCTAAGTATCATGTTGAAATTACCGAAAAGTAGAGGGTATGTATTGCTGGAAGCTTTAATCGGTCTGATGGTTTTGACCGTTATTGTGTCTTTAATCAGCTTTATGATGGGACAGCTGTATCATAGGCAACAACTTAAAGGCTGCTTTTTGGATGCTGCGGCTACTCAGTTAATGGATTTACAAGCGAGTGCTACTTATCCTGTGGCTGTTAACAAATTGCCAAGCGAAGAGTTTCAAAAGATGAAAAAAGTGACATTTGAAAAAGTAAATACAGCAGCCTCTCCAACAGTGGTGACGGTCTCTTGCGGAGAGCATGAGGAGGTGTTTCAAATCAATGCGATTACCGAGAAAAAAGTCCGGATTTCTACTCATTGAACACCTAATTGCGCTCGTGATTATCTCGATTAGTTTAGTAGCGTTTATGGGACTTTCTACGGCGTTTCTAAAAATCAAGGACCGGCTCAATGTTCCTGACGATATTAAATGGCATGTCGCCGTTCAGCAAATGAATTTTAATTACGCTGGCTTTAGGCTGACATCGTTTAATGGTTATGATCCTTATACCGCACATTTTGAAAATATGACATCTGAGAAAACAGAAGTGATTACACTCGTTTCTAGTTGGAAAGATGGCGGGAAGATTTATAAAGGAGCAGGAGGAAGTGGAGGACACCAACCATTTCTTTATGGCATTCGAAGGCTATCTATCAAAAGAAACGGGAGCAGGTTACTGATTTCGACAACGCTCAACCAAGGAAGTACTTTTCGCTTAAATTTCGCGCCAAAGAATCGAGTCATTTATGTCAAAGTGAAAGAAGTAAAGGAAAAGAAAAATGACAAACCCTAAAAGAAAAGGAACGCTACTATTTCAGTTTTTGGCGTTACTTGCGATTGCTAGTTTCCTAATTATCGCGCTACTCAAAATTCATGCCCACAACACTCTTGAATATCGCCTTCTGGAAGATGGGTATCGAATGGACATATTGCTTGAGATGGCGAGTCAGACAGTACGGCAAAAACTATCTTTTAATGGGGGTGAGATGACTTTTCCAGATACCATTCAATTTTCTAGTGGCACGGTGAGAGTAGAATGGAATGAGAAGACGCATCAGTTTACCCTGAAGGCGCACCTTCCAAATGGTCACACAAAGGAAGATACACTATATATTCAGTTTGTAAAATAGGCTAAACACTACATAGCGACTTCTTTTTGTTTTTTTCATTTTCAAGATATGGTATACTTTTCAATGAGAAAATGAAAAGATGGTGAAATAATGACACAAACAATCGGAGAAATTTTAAAAAGTGCAAGGCAATTAAAAGGCTACACTCTTGATGACTTGCAACAAATTACAAAAATTCAAAAACGTTATTTAATCGCAATTGAAGATAATGACTTCGACTTGATGCCAGGTGCGTTTTATACACGCGCATTCATCAAACAAATTGCTGATACAGTTGGATTAGATGGAGCAGCTTTATTAGAAGAGCATGCATCAGAAATCCCGCAAGCTGTTGTGAAGACAACTCCTTCTACAACATATACGACTACTTCAAGTAATCGTTCTCGTTTAAATAAAAACAAGAGTAAATGGTCTTCAGTATCCAATACTCTAAAAAATTACTTCCCAACCATTTTATTGGGAATGTTCATCGTGGCAATTATCTTTGCAATTGGGCAAGCTGTATTTAGCAACCGTGCGCAACGTAATACTCCTGTAACGACTCAAGCTACAACGCAAACAGCTGTTGCAGCAGAAACAACTGTTGCTACAACGACAACTGCAGCTCCAGAAGTGACAAGCGTTACTTATTCATATGCGAACGGAAATGCATTGTACTATATTGCGAATGTAAGTAAATTCCCATTAGATGTGAAAGTCCTAAATGAAGCAAGAAATGCTTTATGGGCACAAATTTCAGCGGATGGTAAAGTTGTGGCAGACGGAGTTCCAGCAACGAATCAAACAGTGACTGGTTCAATTCCTGAAGGAACAACTACGATTCGTATGGACTTTGGATATACGCCATTAGGTACGATTACTGTTGGTGGTGTTGAACTAACAATTCCTGAAGGTTCAACAGCAACACGTATTTATATCACGATTCAATAGGAGAATTGCGATGAATTTACCAAATAAATTAACCGTATTGCGAATTTTCATGATTCCGGTGTTTATAATCCTCATGTGTTTGCCAAGTGAAGCGCTCGGTGTGATGAGTCTTGTAGGCTCTCAAATCAGTGTAGTTCACTTCTTGGCGATGATTATTTTCGCAGTAGCTAGTTTTACAGATTATCTTGATGGATATTTAGCACGCAAATACAAATTAGTGACAAACTTTGGGAAGTTCGCTGATCCTTTAGCAGATAAAATGCTAGTGATGGCAGCCTTTATTATGCTTGTACCGCTTGATTTAGCACCCGCTTGGGTAATTGCAGTTATTGTCTGTCGTGAATTAGCAGTGACAGGCTTACGCTTACTGCTTGTTGAACAAGGTGGCGTCGTGATGGCGGCGGCATTACCTGGTAAAATCAAAACATTTACACAAATGCTATCGATCATTTTCTTGCTACTCGGACTAACGACGATTGGGACGATTTTCTTATATATCTGTCTGGTGGCAACCATCTATTCAGGATACGATTATTTTGCAAAAAATATGAGCGTTTTCAAGG
>URWJ01000057.1 GCA_900551535.1 uncultured Granulicatella sp.
ACGCTTCATTCAGTGGTTTGAAAAAATCAAAGCACTGTTTTTAGAAGAAGCGCAAGATATGGATCCGATTCGCGACCAGTTTGAGAACTTTGAAAAAAGAGTGATTCTTGGAAACGGAGCGCAAGGCAAAATCAGAATCGGCCTTCCAGAAGATGCCGCTCGCATATTTGAAGTGGAGAAGGCTGCTTATGATGGAGAGTCTCCATGGGCAAAAGATGTTCTTGAAAAAGATGTCGCTCATAATCCAGCTGCTATTTATATTGTGCTGGAAGTAGAAGAAGAAATCGTTGGTTTTATCGGAGCGAGAACAACAGAAAGTGCGGATTTACATATCACGAATGTAGCCGTACTACACGATTATCGCTTCTTGAATGTCGCAACTTTATTATTGAAAGCATTAGAAAAAATCGCTCGCAAGCTCGATAAAAAAGAAATTACGCTTGAAGCTCGTGTGTCGAATACAAAAGCCATTAAGCTCTATCGCAAAAATGGATACGAAGTTGTTGGTACAAAGGAAAATTACTATACTCCTGAAAATGAAGATGCCGTGGAAATGTTATATGCATTACCACCCAAAACGCCATCTTCATTCCATTCGTCAGAGTATTCATTTACAAGACTGCATCCAGCAGATTTAGCGATGGCGGAGGCATTAGTCGCGTTAGTGCAAGAAAATTACGAGCATCCAAATAATTGGAGTGCCGAGAGTTTCCTAGCCGATTTAGAAAATCCAACGAACACGTATTACGGAGTATGGATGCAACGCCAACTAGTCGGATTCCTTGGAGTCCAAAGCGTACTGGATGAAGCAACCATCACGAATATCGTGATTAAAAAAGATTATCAAGGCAAAGGTCTCGCGCAACGTTTATGGCAGATGGCTTTATACGATTTGAAGCAAAAAGAGGTCAAAGTCGTATTCTTAGAAGTGCGTGAAAGCAACAAGCGTGCTCAATATTTATATGAAATTCTAGGGTTCGAAGCCTTCCATACGAGAAGTGATTATTACAACGACCCTGTTGAAGATGCGATTGAATATCGTTTAGAAATTGAACAAAGATAGGAGGGACAATATGAAAGAAAAATTGATTCTAGCAATCGAAAGTAGTTGTGATGAGACAAGTGCAGCCGTCATTCAAAACGGGAACACCATCCTTTCAAATATTGTAGCCTCTCAAATTAAGAGTCATATGCGTTTTGGTGGGGTTGTGCCAGAGATTGCTAGCCGCCATCACGTCGAACAAATTACGCAAGTCATCGATGAAGCATTAGTAAAAGCTAATAAAACATTAGAGGACATGGATGCTATCGCAGTGACATATGGTCCTGGACTTGTGGGAGCTCTTCTAATTGGGATTTCTGCAGCGAAGGCCTTAGCTTTAGCTAGCGGAAAACCGCTGATTGCAGTGAACCACATGGCAGGACATATTTACGCGAACCAACTCGTGGAGCCTTTACAATTTCCACTAATGGCGCTTGTAGTGAGTGGTGGGCATACGGAACTTGTGTATATGCCAGAAGATGGTGAGTTCCAAATTATCGGAGAGACAAGAGATGATGCCGCAGGGGAAGCATACGATAAGATTGGTCGTATTTTGAACTTGCCTTATCCTGGTGGAAAGAAAATGGACGAATTAGCGCATCTTGGAAGTGATACGTATGACTTTCCACGCGCCATGATTCATGAAGACCATTTTGATTTCAGTTTTAGTGGATTGAAATCAGCGGTTATCAATCGTGTCCATAACGCGAAACAAAAAGGCGAAAAGATTATCCCTGAAGACTTAGCCGCAAGTTTCCAAGCCAGTGTCGTAGAAGTTCTTGTTGAAAAAACAAGACGCGCACTTGAAGCGTATCCTGTAAAACAATTCGTGTTAGCAGGAGGAGTGGCAGCTAATAAGGGTCTTCGTACAGCGATGACGCAGATGATGGAAGAACACTACCCATCAGTCACATTTTCCATTCCGCCATTATCACTTTGCGGCGATAATGCCGCGATGATTGGTGCTGCAGCCTATACAAAATACATGCAAAAAGACTTCGCAAATATGGATTTAAACGCAATTCCCGGACTTGAATTAGGGGATGAATAAAACTATTGCAAATTCAATTTGAGCATGGTATTATATTCGTGTTGCATTATGCATGCGAAAATAAATAACTCTGGATTAGCAAATAATTCAGGGCAGGAGGAATAGAAATGAAACAAGGAATTCACCCAGAATATCGTCCAGTAGTTTTCATGGATACAACTACAGGATTCAAATTCTTATCAGGTTCAACAAAGACTTCAAGTGAAACAGTTGTATGGGAAGACGGAAACGAATACCCATTACTACGTGTGGAAATCACTTCTGATTCTCACCCATTCTACACAGGTCGTCAAAAATTCACTCAAGCAGACGGACGTGTGGATCGTTTCAACAAAAAATACGGTCTCAAATAAGAACTTTACAAACTCTCTCACTTCGAGAGAGTTTTTTTGTGCGTTCAAAAGTTCCGCCAAGGGCGGCGATTATGGTATAAACAGGAGAAGTTTGAAAAAGAGAATTCTTTTTATCAGCCATTGTTTATTGAAACAAAATAGCGGGATACCGGAGAAAGCCTTGGAGTCTTTCTCCTTCGAAGCCTCAAACAAGCCGTAATGGATAAATCCATAACGGCTTTTAATTCGCATTCGATATGATTCCCCGCTATGGTTTCAATAAATGTCTGATAAGCGAATTCTCTTTTTAGCTTTTTGGTGAAATACCATAATCGCCTTCTTGGCATAAACTCTACTCGAGGGAGAGAGTTTGAGAGTTCTATTCTCGACTAGAGGCAAGGGAGAAGGGATAGAGTGTGTGCGTTTCAGGAGGAGAGCAGATGTAACATTTTTGTTACGTAACAAAAATGTTACATCATGGAGTGAGAGTGGAAATTAACAAATATGTTAATTTGGGGCATAAAAAAACAGCCTTGCAAGAAGCAAAGCTGTTTAAACTGTTATTTATATGTGTCTTCAAGTTTTGCCATGAATGCGCCAAGCCATGTACCGAATCCTAACATCACAACGCAAGCAAGGTATTGAACGATGTCAAATCCAGCGTAGTTTGTTGGGATAATCATTACAGTTGAAGCAAGCACGATTCCGAAAATAAAGTGGAATAATTGTGGGTAAGCTTTCTTGAAAATGTAGTGTACGAGTTTTGAGAAGAGCGCTAATGTTACAAGTCCACCCAACGCGATTGGAAGGATTACGCTCATGTCTAATGTTTTAAAACCATCTGACATTTGTTTGTACATTCCCATGTATACGATGAAGTTTGATGGGCTAAGTCCAGGAACGATAATTCCAAGAGCGATTAATCCACCGGCAATCATCCAAGTGAAGAAGTTTGCTTCCACGCTACCGCCGATTGCATTTTCACCTAAATAAAGAAGTACGCATCCGCCAATAAATGAAGCAAGTAGAATGAGAATATCGCGTGTTGAGCGACCTTCTTTTCCAGCTTCTTTCCAAAGAGCAGGGATTGTTCCGACGATACATCCGATGAAGAACCAAAGGATGATTGTTTCAAAGTTACCAAGTAAGTAACTTACTCCGAATGATAGAACTACGATTCCTGCTAGAGCACCGATTCCCACAGGTAAGAAGAATAAGAAGTTCTTCTTGAAGTCTTTTGTGACGTTTGCTAGGAAAGCAATTAAGCGTTCATAAAGTCCAAAAATGGCAGCAAGTGCACCACCGCTGACTCCGGGTAGGATAAATCCTGATCCTATGAACATTCCTTTAAAGAATCGTAAGAACCAGTCATTTTTCTTTTGTTTATCTAATTGATGTTGTGTTGATCTTTGTTCCATAGTACCTCCGATAAAATTTCTATGTAACCTATTATACTGCAAAATGAAAGATGAGCAAGTAATGTTAAGACTCTTAAGCAAAACTTTCCATTCGTTGCCTCTAAAATGCTTTTTTGATATAATTGAGAGGTGAAAGCTTCAATTTTTTTGACTTTCTTGTTCTATCATTTTCAAATGTGAAAGGAGTTGAATGGATGAAAATTGCTGTAGTTACAGATAGTACGGCTTACTTAACAAAAGAAGAATATGCCGAGTACGGTGTTTACGTGATGCCATTGTCTGTTATCTTTGGACAAGAAACATACCGTGAAGATATCGATATTTCAGCAGAAGAGTTTTACGCAAAAGTAAAAACTTCTTCAGTCTTTCCAACAAGTACACAACCACCAGTAGGAGAAAGTTACGAATTATTCCGTGAACTTGCACAAGATTATGACGCTATTATTCCTATTACTATTTCTAGCGGAATTAGTGGAACTTACCAAACTTGTGTGGCTGTTGCTGAAGATATGAAAGACGAAGTAGCCATTTATCCAATCGATTCAGGTATTAGTTGTGCTCCGCAAGCACGTGCAGTAAAACTTGCCGCTATTATGGCGAAATCTGGAGAATATTCACCAGAAGAAATCGTTGAAACTGTACAACGTCTAGTGGACCGTACAAGAGCTTACTTTATCGTTGATGATTTAAGCAACTTACAACGTGGTGGACGTTTATCAGCAGGGGCTGCATTAGTCGGTTCTATGTTGAAAATTAAGCCAATCTTGACATTCGTTGATAAAAAAATCGTTCCTTTCGAGAAAATTCGTACGCAACAAAAAGCAATGAAACGAATTGAACAATTATTCGTAGACGAAACAGGAACAACAGATGGAGACGGCTATGAATTAGTCATTATCCACGCAAATGCTCCTGAAGCTGGCGAAGCTTGGAGACAAAAAATGCAAGAACAATATCCTAAATTACGTACTTCATTATCGTATTTTGGGCCTGTAGTAGGAACTCACCTTGGTGAAGGTGCCTTAGGATTCTCATGGGATATCGTACAAGAAAAGAATTTAGAGAAATAAAGAGTGGGGGAACCCGCTCTTTTTCTTCATGAAACAGAGGGATACAAATGACACTTGTTGTAAAAAAGATGTTAGCCAACACGCTTAAAGAACTAATGAATGAAAAGCCGCTGACGAAGATTACTGTACAGGATTTAACGAAGAAATGCGGGATTAGTCGTCAAACGTTTTATAATCATTTCCATGATATTTATGAATTGGTCGAATGGATTTATTTAAATGAGGCGCATATCACGCTAGGTGAGAATATTTCTTATGAGAATTGGCAAGACGCCCTGGAGGCACTCTTTCAATATATGGATGACAATCGCAACTTTGTCCTTAACACGTATCGTTCTGTCAGCAAGGAAAATGTCGAGCGACTCTTGCAACGGGAAGTGGAGCGTTTCTTGACGGATTTGATTTTCAATGAAATTAATGTCAGTGGCGCAGAAGCAGAACAAGTTCAATTCTCGATTGAGTTTTATACGTATGCGCTCGTTGGTGTAGGACTTGATTGGATTAGTCGTCAAATGCCTGGTACGGCCAAAGAACTCGTTGAAAAAATCGAACAAGTCATGATTGGAACGATTGTAGCTCGAATTTCTCAGTAAAAAACTTTACAATTCCATCCCAGTGTCCAAAGTTTGGACATTGGGATTTTTTTGTCTATGGTGCTTTTGGTGAAACGGGAGTAGAGTAATGCATGTAAAGAACAAAACCTGATTTTCAGGAAATAGGAGGAATTACTATGTATCATTCAAATGGAAATTACGAAGCATTTGCTCGCCCTAAAAAACCACAAGGCGTTGACCAAAAATCAGCTTACTTAGTTGGATCAGGACTTGCATCCTTATCAGCCGCTGCTTTCTTAATTAGAGATGGCCAAATGAAAGGAGAAAACATTCATATTTTAGAAGAACTTCCACTTGCAGGAGGAAGCTTAGACGGAATCTTAAATCCAACACGCGGATTCATTATTCGTGGGGGACGTGAAATGGAAGACCACTTCGAATGTTTATGGGACTTATTCAGATCAATCCCTTCATTAGAAGTGGAAGATGCCTCTGTGTTAGATGAGTTCTACTGGCTTAATAAAGAAGACCCTAACTTCTCACATTGCCGTGTAATTGAAAACAAAGGACAACGCATTCCAGATGATGGCCAATTCACTTTGAGCGATAAATCAAGCGAAGAAATGGTGAAATTATATATGACATCTGAATCTGAATTACAAGGACTAAAAATTACCGATGTATTCAGTGAAGAGTTCTTCGAATCAAACTTCTGGACTTACTGGGCTAGTATGTTTGCTTTTGAAAAATGGCATTCAGCGATTGAAATGCGTCGTTACATCTTACGTTTCATTCACCATATCGATGGTCTGCCTGACTTATCTGCATTGAAATTTACGAAATACAACCAATACGAATCACTCGTTTTACCACTCGTGAACTACTTGAAAAAACATAATGTTCAATTCGAGTATGATACAGTCGTTAAAAATGTGATTGTTGAACATGTTGGAAGCGACATGATTGCCAAAGAACTTGTGTTAGAAGTAGGTGGTGTTTTAGAAACACGCAATTTAACAGAAAACGACTTAGTATTCGTGACAAACGGTAGTATTACTGCTGCAACAACATACGGAGATAACAATACTCCAGCTCCAATTTCAAAAGAATTAGGTGGATCATGGAGCTTATGGAAAAACTTAGCCAAACAAGATGAACGCTTCGGACATCCAGAAGTATTCTGTGAAAACTTGCCAGACCAAAGCTGGTTCGTTTCAGCTACAACAACTGTAAAAGACAAACGTATCGCTGAGTACATTCAAAAAATCTCAAAACGTGATCCTTATGCTGGAAAAGTGGTAACAGGAGGAATCGTAACAGTTCGCGACTCAAATTGGATGATGAGCTACACATTAAACCGTCAACCACACTTTAAAGCACAAAGTAAAGATGAATTAGTCGTATGGATTTACGGATTATATTCAGGAATCAAAGGTAACTATGTGGAAAAACCAATCGAAGAATGTACAGGGATTGAAATTGCCGAAGAATGGTTATACCACATGGGTGTTCCAGAAGAATTAATCCATGAATTTGCTAGCGAAGGATGCAGCACAGTGCCTTGCTACATGCCTTATATCACAAGCTACTTCATGGCTCGTAAAGATGGCGACCGTCCACTCGTTGTTCCAAATGGCTCTAAAAATATTGCCTTCATTGGTAACTTCGCTGAAACTCCTCGCGATACAGTGTTCACAACAGAATATTCTGTTCGTACAGCGATGGAAGCTGTATATACATTGCTTGATGTCGATCGTGGTGTGCCAGAAGTGTTCGCTTCAGCTTACGATTTACGCGTTCTTACAAAATCAACAAACCGCTTGATGGATGGAAAGAAATTAGCCGATGTGAAAGTTCCGTTTTTAGTGAAATTATTTGAAAAACGTGCTGTAAAGAAAATCAAAGGTACGATGATTGAAGAACTTCTCAAAGACGCAAACTTAATCTAATGAATGAAACCTCTCTAAGTCTATTAGAGAGGTTTTTTCGTATCTTTTGTTGAGGTGATAGATATGAATATCGTTAGAACGAAAACGGGAGAATTGATTCATGCCACACAAATTAAAGAAGATGAAGTTTATTTTTGCCCGGAATGCGGAGAAGAAGTAACAAAAAAAGTTTCCAGAAATGGAGTGGTGTTTTTTTCGCACATCCCAAAGAAACATAGGCAGGAAGAAACAATCGCGCATCAAGAGGGGAAACACTTAATACTTGAGAGTTTGAAGAGTCATAGTTTCCAGGCTGAACTGGAGCCGTATGTGTCGTCTATTGAACAGATTCCAGATATTGTTGTGACAGAAGGAGAGCGTGCGTGGTGTATCGAATATCAATGCAGTGTGATTCCTACAGAAGAGATAGTGGAACGGACGAGACATCTGGGAGAGGCTGGCATGTCTGTCGATTGGATTTTAGGGGAGAATTATGAGAGTCAGCATAAACTGACGGACACCTTTAGTTACTTAATGAAATATCATCCACAACTCGGGAATTTCCTTATTTTCTTTGTGAATGGAGAGATGATTTTTCATACGCAAATCAAGGTGAAGTCTCGCTCGCAGCAGATGACGTTTCAAGTCGTACGCGTGCCGCTCGTATCATTCTCATGGAAAAAATGGAGAAAGCTTGTCAAAGATTCACTTCCAGTAAAAGCGCACTTGAAGCCAGATGAAGGGGTAGAATGGACACCAAGAGATACGATGCTCTTTAAGAAATTGGCCTCTCCGCCCACGAGGGCTTTTCTCGTGAAATTATATCGATGTAGGCAAACGCTAGAAGATTTGCCCAGCCGTTTCTTGACTTTTCCGATTTATACGGAGACGTTTAAAGTACCCAATCTTGTCTGGAAGGGGCATGCATGGATTCTGTTGGAACAAATGGCTTTTTCAGGAGACGTTGAAATGATGGATTTTGTAGCGCGAGTGGAAGAAGTTTGGCGCCCGCTCATGCGTCCCGTTCCAAATCCCAAAAGCCAGATGGAGGCGTGCCTCTGGGAGCTATTAGATGAGCTTTTGGCCGATAAAAAAATAAGACTAGGGTATCCAAAATCAAAAATGAACCGTTTGCAAAACAAGGGTGATTTTGGTAAAATATTAGTGAGTGTAGAGGGATGAAAAGGCAAATATAGATAATTATGGTAACTGTATATCCAATTATTTAATCCTTTCAACTATAATTGCAAAAGGCATTTATAGACATAATTATTTGATGAAGATTTGTCATCATCCTCCTATCTGGGGCTGTGGAAAAA
>URWJ01000058.1 GCA_900551535.1 uncultured Granulicatella sp.
TTTTCATTATGATTGTTCTCCTTAAAAGTTGTTGTCACAAGGTTATTTTACCATTTTTATTTTGTAGATGGAAGAAGTTCTATGAATGCGCTTGTCTGGTTGCTTTTTTTCAGCGTAAGTTCGATAATAATAAATGATAAATGTAGAAAGAGAGTTTGGTAGTGAAGGAATTAGCATTAACATTAGAGGATACGCAGTGGGAGAAGACGGAGATTACGCATGATCGTCACGTTGCCCGTGCAATCGTTGTGGACGAGGAAGGATTTTTCTACTTTGTTCGTGTAGTTAGAGACGATATCTTCGGCAACGGTGCTTTTATTGAAACGGCTGGAGGCGGCGTGGAAGCAGGAGAGAGTCCTGAAGAGGCAATCCACCGGGAGCTAAAGGAAGAGCTTGGCGTGAGCGTGGAAGTACTGTGCAAGATTGGCACGGTGAGCGACTACTACAATCAGATTCACCGCCATAATGTGAACCACTATTTCCTCTGCCTCGTGACAAATTTCGGGAAAACAGAGATGACTCCAAAAGAATTAGAGGAGTTTGAATTGTCGACGTTGAAACTCACATATGAAGAAGCCGCCAGAGAGTACAAGCAGTGCGCTGCAAAACCATGGGGCGTTCTCCTAGCAAACCGCGAATTGCCTGTCTTGGAGTGGGCCAATCAGTGGCTTTTAAGCACAAAATAGAATAAAAATGAAGCGTTCAGGAACCGTAGATGAGAAAGTCGTCTACGGTTCATTTTTTTACGAGTTTTTTCTTATATTCTTCACAATCGCAACTTGTAACTACCAGTTGGTTTTGCTATATTTAAGGTGCATAAGAAGCGGTAAACAATAAGGTTAGGGATTGTTTTTCGTTTTGTTGCAAACGCTTACTAAAATAAAACGAAAGGAAGTCGAAAATCTTATGGGTAAGAGATTTTTTGATAAAAGATGTAAGTACAGTATTCGCAAGTTTTCGGTAGGAGTCGCTTCGGTTATGATTGGAGCAACTTTTTTTGCATCTCCGATTGCACTCGCAACGGAAGCCGAAACGCCGTCAGAAGGAAATGGGACCATTAGTGAGGCGCCGGCTCTGGATAAATTGCCAGACGATGTGTTAAAAGCCATCGAGAAGGCAGAAAAAGAAGCCGAAGCCAACAAGCCAGCTGAGGATGCAGCTACCTCGCATGAGGAAGCAAAGCCAACCGAAGCAGAAACGACGACGGCAGCCACGGAAGTCAAACCGACTGAAGAAACCACTTCAACGGAAGCAACGACAACTGAGACGAATACAGCAACAGAAACAACGAAACCACGTGAAGTCAATGGGACGGTAGAAAAGTCCGACCAATACAAAGCGGATAAGCCGGCAACGAAAGAAGAAATCGATGCTGCGAAAAAAGAAGTGACGAAAAAAGAATATACCGTATTCCCAACGCCACAAAAGGTAACTTATGGAGATAGCGTAACAGCTCTTGAGGGAACTGTGAACCTTGTCTTCAGCGATAGCCTTGATATTTATACACGGAATCGTGCCAAAGAAGTCCTTCAAGCGAACAACGTATCGTATACAACGAGCACGAAGGAAGCTGAAGGGGCAACGAATATTTTCCTTGGAGTACATGGGGAGTCTCCATTAGCGGAAAAAGAAGTGCAAGATATCTCGCCGGACTTATATAACAAAATCGACGCGTATGTGTTGCGCGTGAAAAACAATAAGATTTCAATCGTCGGAAAGGATACCGATGCGGTGTTCTTTGGCCTTACGACATTGAAACATATGCTGGGGGAATCACCAACTCCAGTTCTTCGTGATGTAACAGTAGAAGATTACGCAGAAGTGAAGAACCGTGGCTTTATCGAAGGCTACTATGGCAATCCTTGGACGAAGCAAAATCGTGAAGATTTGATGCGTTATGGTGGCGAATTGAAATTAACACAATACTACTTTGCACCAAAAGACGATCCATACCACAATGCGAAATGGCGTGAACTGTATCCAGATGAAAAACTCGCTGAGATTCGTGATTTGGCGCGTGTCGGAAATGAAACGAAGACGCGTTATGTGTGGACCATCCACCCATTTATGCATAACAAGATGCGCTTTGATACAGATGCCTTATATAAACAAGATTTAGATGTCATTAAAGCAAAATTCACGCAATTACTCGATGCAGGTGTGCGTGAGTTTGGGGTGCTTGCCGATGATGCGGCATGGCCTGTGGGTGGCTACAACAGCTACAATCGTTTAATGCATGATTTAACAGACTGGTTAACGGAAAAACAAAAGACTTATAGCGGTCTTCGTAAAGATATGATTTTCGTACCAGCGTGGTATATGGGACAAGGAACCGAAGACGAACTTCGCACGCTGAACGAACTCCTTCCAGAAACGGTTCATTTAACATTAACTGGGGGTAAAGTTTGGGGTGCTGTGGATCAAACCTTCCTTACAAACTTGAAACGGAATTTAACAGAAGGCGGCAAGAA
Organism: uncultured Granulicatella sp.; assembly: GCA_900551535.1. Classification (GTDB taxonomy): domain Bacteria; phylum Bacillota; class Bacilli; order Lactobacillales; family Aerococcaceae; genus Granulicatella. The sequence continues at coordinate 2,472 of URWJ01000058.1, forward strand.
GTACAATCCAATTCAATTCTGGATTAACTGGCCATGTAACGACAATACAAAACAACACTTAATTCTCGGTGGCGGTGAAAAATTCCTTCATCCAAATGTGGATTTATCACTGGCTCAAGGAATTATGCTCAACCCAATGCAACAATCCGAAGCGTCTAAAGTAGCGCTTTTTGATATGGCGCAATACGGTTGGAAGCAATGGCGTAGTGCTGAACAAGCTGAAGAAATTAACGACATGGCGTTTAACTATGTGGTGAACGGCAATTTCAAAGAAAGTGACGTCTCAAAAGCATTCCGTGAACTCGGGAAACATATGCGCAACCAAAACCGTCCTCCTCATGTGACAAAACTCGAAGAATCGATTGAACTCGCTCCAAAATTGACAGCCTTTTATAACAAACTCAAAGCAGGTCAAAACTTGGATGCGGAACGTAAAGAATTGAAAGAAGTCTTCGCGAAATTGAAGGCCGACGCGATTCTCTTAAAAGAAAAAGGGGACAAGAAGCTCATTGAGCAAATCCACTATTGGTTAGATAACACCGTGGACCAAATGAATGCGTTGGAGGCTTTACTCACAGCGACAGAAGGGCTTGCGGAAAATAATAGTGCCAAAGTCTGGGATAACTATTATGCTGGCTTGAAGCATTATGACCAATCCATCAGCTATGCCTTCTTCTATGTGGACCACTATGAACGTGCAGAATTTGGTGTACAACATATTCGTCCATTTATTAATAACTTGAAAGAATACTTGGCAACCCATATTCAAACGATGCTTCATCCTGATAAACTCGTGACAACCTTTATTACAAACCGTGCAGGAGCAGAAGGTGGACTCGAAGAAGTGACAGACGGTGATTTCGATACACATGTAATCGTGAAGACAACGACTGTTATCGAACGAGGCGACTATGTGGGCTTACGTTTCAACAAACCGCTCAAGATTCATACGCTCGGATTTGCGACAGGAACGAAGACGGCTGATAACTACACATTCGGTAATGCTGTTGTGGAATATCAAAATGAGCAAGGTGATTGGGTAGCCATCACGACGCCAACGTACACTGGTCGCGAACGTACCCTTGAATTTAAAGACCTCGATATTACGGCCCAAGCAGTGCGCATGCGTGCGACAGCGAAGAAAGATAATGCATGGCTTGCAATGCGTGAAATTGCGGTAAATAGACCGCTTGAAATCGGTAGTAAGAAGGTTACAGGGAATATTACCTTAAGCTCCAATATCGTGTACAAATATGGAACAAGCGTCCTTCAAATGCAAGACGGCAAGGACGCTACAGAATCCATGATGGCGCATGTGAACCAAACGAATGTCACTCCAGAAAATGCGTGGGTTCAAATGGACCTAGGCGGCACGAAGAAAGTGAAACATGTCCGCTTTGTTCAAGGGGAACGCGATAAATTAGCAGCCGGTGTCATCGAATACTCAACAGACGGTAAACAATGGACGACGCTTCAAACATTAGCTGGCGAACGTACGGCAGATATTCTCCAAGAATTTATGGCACAATTCGTCCGTGTTCGTAACACGCAACTTCTCAGAAAATGGTGGAGAATTGGGGACTTCACGGTCGATGTGGATACTCCAAATACCGATTTAACGGTAACGAATGTCGACAGTTTGAAGGAAACACCAGTCGTAGACAGTCGAGGTAGCTATGAAATGACCTTGCCACAAGGAACGACTCTCCCAGCAAATGGATATCTTGGATTGAAACTAGACCGACTCCATGAAGCCAACTCTATTGCGCTTAAAGATGCAGGAGAAACAGGATTAACGCTTGAATATTCTGCAAACGAAGTGGAATGGATGAGTGCCGACCAACTTCCTGAACATGCGTTGGTACGTTACGTTCGTATCGTGAATAAGACAGATATAGATCAAACGCTTCCTGCAGGAAAATTAGTCGTGAAGACGCAAGAAGTGGATCCAACCGAACTTCAATCAACAACAATGGACATTCACCAATACTATGGTGCGAATGACGTTCGTCGCACTCACAATTTAGGCCAATTATTCGATGGAGATTTCAATAACTTTGTCGAATTCTCTGATTACCAACATAAAGACGGAGAAATCGTGATGAAACTTGGCACAACTCGCCAAGTGAAGAAGATTCGCGCGTATATCCAAGATGCAGAACGCAACTATCTACGTGACGGTAAGATTCAAGTGAGTGAAGACGGAAAGAATTGGACGGATGTTGTGACAGTCGGGGACGGCGTGGAAAATGAAATTCACGATGACTCATTAACAGACGGCTGGACTCATGATGCGTCAAACCCAGGCAACCGTTATATTGAAGGAACTCTTGAAACTCCAGTAACGGCGAAATTCATGCGCGTGCTCTTTACAGCAGAATACAATGCACGCTTTGTTGGATTTAGCGAAATCGTCATTAACGATGGAGAGTTTATCAACCCTGAAAATAATCCAACGGTGACAGGAACGGGCGCTGAAGATCATGATAACTTGAAGAAGAGTATGGCAGACGGTAATGTCTTAACAAGCTATGCGACGACGGAAAATAAAGGCGAGCTCGTATACCACTTGTCAGAAGACACTACGGCTAACCATGTTCGATTGATTGCAGATGTTCCAACGGGTACCACCGTGAAAGTCAGTGTACGTACGCTAAACGAAGCCGGCGAATCAGTATGGAAGAACCTTGGTAAAGTGAAATCAAGCTTCCAAACATTCGCACTTCCAGGAGAAAATCCTCGTATCCTCGATGTGAAAGTCTCTTGGGACGGTGGGCCTGCAGAGTTCTACGAATTATCAACCTTCACCAAAGAAGTGACAGAAGATGAAATTCAACCAGAAGAACCTGAAAAACCAGCAACTCCATTAACGCCGATTGCGACAGACGTGGCTAAGCGTGTATTAGAAGATGCTACAACAGGTGTGAAAATCGCAGGTAAGGTAGCGGACTTGGAACAAGTGGCGAATGTGGTGGTACAAAAGGTGCCAGACCAAACGCTTCAAGGAAAGAACTATGATGCCTACGATATCCGCTTGTTGGATAAAGACGGCCATTCAGTTCAACCAAAAGCAGCCGTATTAGTGAGCTTGCCAGCAAAAGAAGGTGGAGAAGTCGATAAGGTGTACTACATCACTCCTTCTAAGACACTAGAAAGTCTTCCATTTACACAAGAAGGAGGCAAAGTGGTCTTTGGAACGACTCACTTCAGTATTTACGCGGTCGTGTATAAAGGAGAAGTTGCTACTGCGGAACCAACAACGCCAACGACTCCAGCTGCTACAGTAACGCCAGCAACTCCAAGTGCTCCAGCTAACCCAGCATCCTCAGTAGCTCTAGCCCCTGGAGAACAAGTGGCCGATGCCCAAGCAGGAGAAAAACCAATGGACAAACCAGCTCCAGCAGCTAATGTTGCCTCTAACGAACTTCCAGCAACAGGAACTGCAGATGCGAGTGCAGCTCTCTTTGTAGCAAGCCTCAGCCTCGCACTAGGCGCATTATTCCTCAAAAAAGGAAAAGAAGAAGCGTAATCGAAACTAGACAAAGCTTCAAAGACCTGGCAGAAATGCCAGGTCTTTCTATTTTTGTAAAAAACCTCATTGAGAAAAAGTAGCGTAATTAAATTACGAGAGGAGGATAAGTGAAATTGTGACTAAATTATGTTATAATTAAGTCGCAAAATAAAAGGAGGAATGAATATGAAAATTATTCCGATGAGAGATTTAAAAAACACAGTAGAAGTAGAAAGACAATGTAAAGAAGAAAAAGGACCTATTTTTGTGACTAAAAATGGGTATGGGAGATTAGTCGTGATGGATATCGAATATTATGAAAGCACGATTCAAAAAATGGAAGAAGCTCGCTTACTGATTGAAGCACTTGAAGACGTTGAAGAAGGTCGCGTGCTAGATGGGAAAGAGGCTCTTCTAAAATTGAGGGAGAAGTATGGAATATGAGTTTGAACTGACCGAAAAAGCGAATAATGATATTGAAGAATCTAGTTAATGCTCCTAGTATAGAAAATCATAGGCGTGAATTAGGACTGACATAGAAGACCTGGCAGAAATGTCAGGTCTTTTTCTGTTAGCAAAATATCCTATACGGTTTTTTCACCCGAAAGGACGAAAAATAAATAAAAACCCTATTGTATTCAGGATGTAGGAGGTCTATACTAAATCTAGTTAGTGTGTTTTTTAACAAAGTAAACTAGGGGGAATTAGCGTGAAGATTCAATCGAATTGGAAATTGGGGTTATTAGTAGTCGCTTGCGTTTCTTTGGCTGCATGTGGGGGACATAAGAAAGAGTCGAAAGCGACAACAGAGACAGTAGCGAAGGTTACAACGGTTGAAACGACGACAGTGGCACCTGCGAAGTTGCCAGATTCGTTACTTCCGTTTAAGAAGGAAAAGCAATTGGTTTTGGGAGACCTTGATAAATTAGAGCGTTCGACATCGGCTCATATTCAACTGAATATCAAAGATAAACCGAAAGCAAAAAGAGAACCGAAAATCAGTGTAGATCCAGTTGGTTGGCATAACTATAAGATGCCGATTGATGACTCCGGAAGTGGTAAAGAAGCGTGGTTGATGAATCGCGGGCATTTAGTAGGGTATCAATTTAGCGGTCTTGATAATGAGTTGCGTAATTTAACCCCGATGACTGCCCTGTTAAATACAGGTAGTTTGTCCGATAAGGATTCGGCAAACCAAACCGCGATGCTTTTCTATGAGAACAATCTTGCAGATTGGATTAATGCTCATCCGAATGATTGGTTGGATTATAAAGTAACGCCAATTTACGAGGGGGATGAACTCATCCCTCGAAAAATTGAGTTGCAGTATGCTGGAATAAAGAGCGATGGAACTTTGATGAAGATTTCTTTTGGAACAAAACAAGAGAACGTCGACAAAGATGGTGTGACTCATGTGGTTTTAGAGAATACTTCACCAAATGCAAAAATTGACTATGCGACAGGAAATGCGGAACCGCTATTTGCGAAGAAAGTAGAAACTACTGTAGTTCAAACGGAAGCTGTCACCGAAACGACGGTAAATCAGGAAGAGTATATTACAGTCTATGTAGCTACAAAAGGAAAGTCAGATATTTACTGGTACTATAAGGAAAATATGCCAGCAAACACAAACAAACAGAATGTTGTAGAAATGACAGAAGCTCAGGCGAAACGCTTAGGGAAACGGCATAGTTCTAAAGAACACTATAGACCATAAGTAAAAGGAGCACCACACAATCGTGTGGTGCTCCTTTCTTTTAATCTTCTTTCACTAAATACCCTAATTTGTCCAGGGAGTCTTCGATATAGTCGAGGTCTTGTTGGTTTTCGGCTTCAACCAGATGATAATGCACACCGTCTGTTAAAGAGGACAGTGGGCGGAAGTCGGCTTGATGGATTTGCTCCAAGAAGTGCTGAACGTCACGGCGACAGGTCAGTTTCACGAGCGTTTGGATTTCACCATATACTGGATGGTCGATTTGGATATTTTGAACGCGACCTCCATTATCGACAATCGCCAGCAGTTCACTTTCGATAGCCTTGGTATCATGTTTGACCTTAAAGAGGCGATGAACGTACGGCGAACTCTCTTGCTCTTTGTAGACATATCCGCGGTTGGTCGATAGAATCGTGGCTCCGTCAGCGCGAAGAAGCGCGATATCTTGCACGATAATTTGTCGTGTCACGTGGAAATGTTCCGCCAGGCTTTGGCCGTTGAGTGGCTTCGGCGCATTTTTCAGCAGTTTTAGTAATTCGGCTTTTCGTTCTTTTGGCATAGTTTCCCTCTTTTAACGTCTTTTTTGTAAAACTTTATACACCGCTAGTGCTAATTCATAGTCTACCATACTGTGAATCACTGTACCAAATCCGACTAGGACGAAGAGGACGTAAAACATGCTTTGAAGATCCGTTCCTGAAACGGAGTAGAAGAGGACGCAGGCTAGTACTTCGCCGACTGCGTGAATGAGCGCCAATACGAAGTTGAAAATCCATGACGCTTTGCGATTTTCTAGT
>URWJ01000059.1 GCA_900551535.1 uncultured Granulicatella sp.
TTTTCTCATAATAAATTACATCAAAACCATTCCGATTTGTACTGTTGTCAAAATCTAATCCCATCAAGTCATCTCCCAAAACCCAAAATTGTAAAATTCCTTCTTTTGGAAAATTTTCTAGACCTTTTAAGTCAGCACAATTTATCTGTGCAAGAAACATAAACTGTTTCCCTTCTGAATTTGTTGGAATTTTACTCCCTTTTGGAATATATGGAATTCCTTCAATTTTACTGTCTGTTATTTTTATTTCTTTTGAAGCACTGACCGAAGCATCTGCAACAATCATTTCTTTTAAAGATCCCATTTCCCAATCAACGAATTGATAACGAATATTATGATTGCATTCATGCGCCATCGCAGAAGCAATTCTATTGATGGTATATTCATTTGGTACAAGGGATAGGAAAATATACCCTGGAATCCCTCCATCCCCACTGTAATTTTCATTAATCCTCATCATTGGACTCGCTTCGTTTCCTAGTAAAGCCGTAACATAGTAATCTTGTTGTTTTAATGAAATTCCTTTCGATGTAAAGCTTTCAACGGAACGGTTAAAGGCTTGTTTAATATTTTCCCAAAACTCTTTATCGAATTGATTTATCATTTGAAGGTCTTCTTCAGATAAATCTTTTGGCATCTTGTGCATGTACCCCATTAGTGTCATCACATTGAATGGAATTCTTTCATCAAATGAAATCCGTTGAATAGTAAACTTCTCTTTAAAGGGTAGTAATAATTTTTCTTTGAATAAAGCATCTCTTTGATCTACAGGAAGCGTTAAGAGCTCTCTATAAACACTGTCTGATTCGATTAAATGTAATTTCATAACATATTCCTCCTTTGATCGATATTAGGAGTATATACCCTTACGTTACGTCAGAGTCAACCATTTTCTCTTTCTTTTTTTCTTTTTCTTACTATACGAAACGAAGAAGATGACTACACCGCCGTCGCAAGGAGCACATCCCGCCTTCCCGGCACAAGTCCACATCCTCGTCCATTTAGAAGCGCACTAAAATACGATTACGGAAATCTTGCGGATTCATCGTAGCAGTAATGGGGGATAGCAACCAATGTGAATTACTGACTCTAGGGTGAAACCCGTAGAGTCAGTTTGAAGCTTGGTAGGATTGAGACCTTGGCTCAATCCGGTATCGCTATTGTAACAACTATAAAAATTCTAGGGGGAGCTTTTTGAAAGTCCCTACGGGACCTCAATTAAATCTTTTTAACAAACTCAGATTTAAGTTTCATTGCGCCGAAACCATCTATCTTACAATCGATATTATGATCGCCTTCCACGATGCGAATATTCTTCACACGTGTTCCTTGCTTAATATCTTTCGGAGCGCCTTTCACTTTTAAATCTTTGATGACTGTTACAGTATCGCCATCTTGTAATTTATTTCCGTTCGCATCGATGGCTACTGGACCTTCTTCAACTTCTGAACCTGGTTCCCATTCATACGCACATTCTGGGCATACTAGTAATACGCCATCTTCGTATGTGTATTCTGAACCACATTTAGGGCAATTTGGTAATGACATTTTATTCCTTCTTTCTTTTAAAAATTCGTCTTAACGACGTTTACGAATCATATCTAAAGGTTTCACTGGCTCAGATACTTTCATCTTGCAGATCATCATCGCATGAGGAGCTGCTTCGATTTCTTCACCATTTTCATCCCACAATTGTGTTAATGCTTCTTCGTGGTGGCGCATTCCTGGTCCGTAGAACTCGATATGGTCTCCAACCTTGAAGTTATTACGTTGTTGTACTGTTGCCATTTGAGTTTCTGGATCATACTCAAGTACTTGTCCAACGAAAGCATATTGAGGAATTTGACGGCGTGGGCCAAATAATTGTTCTTCTTCGGTTGGAATTTGGTAGTAGAAACCAGTTGCTAACTCACGTTGTGCTGCTTTCCATAACTCGTCAATCCATTCTTGTTTACATACATAGTTATCTGGATCTTCGCAGTAAGAATCTACTGCTGCTCGATAAACGTTCGATACTGTTGAAACGTAGTGGATTGATTTCATACGGCCTTCAATCTTCAAGCTATCTACACCAGCTTCGATTAAGTCTGGTAAGTTTTGAATCATCGCTAAGTCAACGGCACTCATTGAGAATTTTTCTTCGATTTCTTCTTCGCCAGCACCGACCATATTCTTTTCGCCGGCAAATGGCATATCGAATAGACCATATTTCCAACGACAAGACTGCGCACATCCACCACGGTTGGCATCACGATGCACCATGTGGTTTGATAATACGCAACGTCCTGAATAAGAAATACACATTGCACCGTGGATAAACGCTTCGATTTCTACATCCACTTTTTCTTGCATTTCTTTGATTTCGTCCATTGACACCTCACGCGCTAACACGACACGCTCTAAGCCTTCGTCTTTCCAGAAGTTTAGCGTTTCGTAGTTGGCTGCTGAAGATTGTGTTGATAAATGGATTGGTAATCCTGGCGCTTCTGAGGCACAAATATCCATTAAGGCCATATCACTGATGATGGCTGCATCGATACCGATGTCACGAACCGTACGGAAGAATTCTCCCGCTCCTTTTTCGTCACCTTCGTGCGTAACCATGTTGGCTGCGATATATACTTTTGCGTTATGTGCATGGGCAAAATCAACGGCTTCTTTCATTTCTGCAAAGTCGAAGTTCCCTGCACGGCTACGAAGTCCATACGCTTCCCCACCAAGGAAAACTGCATCTGCTCCGTATAAAATAGCTGTTTTTAGTTTTTCAAGAGTACCCGCTGGAGCAAGTACTTCAGGTTTTTTCAATATTTTTCTTCCCATTTGACTCTCTCCTATTTCACATCTTCTGGATTTAATAAGTAAAATCCTGCTTCAAGACCACGTACTTTTGGATGGTGTGCGCGCACTTGTAATTCCAGGCTAGCACTCTTCTCTGGCGTCCATGTACCTGCTTCGATTTCATTACGAGCATTCACGAATAATTTCGCTACTTCCACGAAATCTTGACCTGGAGCTAACACTCCATCTAATTTCCATTGTGGAATACCCATTTCTGTTAATTCTAACAAATATGGTGCAAGAGACACGTCGTTATTCGCGAAAATATGCGTTCCGTTAATGTCTTCGTAGATTGAATAGTGAGAATCTTCATCGGCAGGTTCTGATACGAATAAACCGCGACGTTTTTCAACAGATTCTTTTTTCTCAATATAGTTAAAGTAGTTATTTAACAGTGGGCGTTTTGAATGATGGATACAAGTCGCACCGTACACAAGAACTTCGATTGGAATTTCTACACCTGCTGCCAAAATTTTCATTTCTTCACGAGGAATTTCACGCGCAATCACCGCACCAACGGCACCACGTTTTCCCCAGAAGTTGATTTGACGACTACTTGTTACTAAAACCGCTGCATCATAACGATACGGAATTGAGTACTCAGGGTTCTTCATGATCTGAACTACACCTGGATCTCCTACCGCGATGTTATCAACACCGATTTCCTTTAAAAATGTTAAATACTCAGGCACAAGCGCAATTCCTTCGTTATGGAAAATCGCATTTACAGCAACGCTTGCTTTCTTTCCATATTGGTGCGCCAATTCCGTTAATTCTTTTTGTTCCTCACGTGTAAACGACATAGGAAGGCGAAGTCCGAATTGGTCTTCCCCAAAATAGATCGTGTCCACGCCCGCTTCAAGCAAGTCTTTTGCTTGTTGGATGGATTCAACTGTTGCAATCAGCTCTATCATCCAAAGGCCCCCTTTGTTTCTATTAAATTTATACTCATCTAGAGTATCATAAAATGGCTCATTTTTCTAATGTTGTATAGAAAAATAAACAATCCACCCTATCGAAATCGTAGGATGGATTTTATTCTTATTCGACTTCTAATTGAATGCCAAATCCTTCTGGCAAAGCGGTAAATACGGCAATCTCAGATGGAAGTAAGTGCCCGATGACGTTTTGTCGAACGTCTTGTGGCAACTCAACTTTAGCAATTTCGATTTCACCTTGATAACGACCGTACTGGCTATTCGCTTGATTGATTTCTCCAACGGTGCGGGGTGTTGTAGAAACCTCTCCGCCAAGTAAGGCCCAGCCGCGAGTACCGAGTACGCGGTATACAAAATCACTGGCATCGATACGGTCACGAAGCACTTTACCTGTTAATTCCACAGGAGCTTCTGCCTTCAGCGACACAAACCCTTCTTGGAATTCCTTCATGACTTTTTGAGTGGACATATTAATAAACGTATCCCCTACTAAGATCATATCCGTATGAGAAGCAATCAATTCACAAATTGCCAATCGCGTATCCAACGTACGATGCGTTTCCACCGTAGGCAATCCCTCATGAAGCGGCCCTCTTAAAGGCTCATCTCCTGGAATAAATGCCAGTACTTTTACACCAAGTGCATGCAATTTTTGGTTAATCGTTGCAAATTTAGAAAGCGAAATCCCTGAATAAACTTTTGGATAATAATTATGACAAGCGATGATTTGACGAGAAAATCCGAGTCGTTCCAAGAGTTTATATTCGCGGTGCGTAAACGTTGAAGCATTCACGACAAGCGTAAATGCCTTGCCGCAACGTTCGATAAACGCTTCGTCCCCAAATTCGTCCAGACGTAAGTACGATAGCCCTGCTTTTTTCAGAGCCGCAATATTTTCTTTGGTAAGATCTTTATGGGCGATGTCTGGTATTAAATCCACCTCGTATGAACGAGCGAGTTCCACAAGACGTGTCATATCCGAGATTTCAAGCGGATGTTCTGGTAACTGAAAAGAAGTAAAAGCCACGGTTTGACGCGCGGCTTTCATTTCTTCTAATACTTGTGTCACAACTTGTTCACCAAGATTGATATAGATGGAGCGCCCAAAAGAAATGTTTGCTCTATTTGTTTCCATATACTTCGTTAATACGATCTTCATCTACACCGAAGAACCATGTGATGACAAATCCACCGATGTAAGCTCCGACCATTGCAGTTAGGAATAACGCTTGTGTTCCAGGAACCATAATTAAAGCACCGAATAATCCTGAAACCCCTTGAGATACAGTACCTAAGTGGAATAGAACAGCTAACATTCCTCCAAAACCTGAACCTAAGCAAGCTGTTAAGAATGGTTTTCCTAAAGGAAGTGTTACAGCGTACATCATTGGTTCCCCGATACCTAAGATACCAACTGGTAATGAGTCTCTTGTTAATTGTTTTAATTTTTTGTTCTTAGTCTTCAAGTATAATGCTAAACCTGCACCCACTTGTCCACCACCGGCCATCATTAAGATTGGTAATAGGTAGTTGATCCCTTGAGTTGGTCCTTCTGGATTGTTTAATAGAACGTGGATTGGAGTTAACGCTTGGTGTAAACCAACAGATACGATTGGTAAGAATCCAGCGGCTAAGATGTATCCACCAAAGATTCCTAATTGTTCATATACGAAGTTTAATACTGTGTAAATACCTTGAGTTAACGCAGCACCAGCAGGTTGGATGATTAATACTGATAAGAATGCACCAATGATTAATGTTAATAATGGTGTTAAGAATGTCTTCAACATTGATGGGATTACTTTATCAATAGCGCGTTCTAAGTAAGCCACTACAATCCCCATCATTAATGCAGCTAGTAAACCACCAGCACCTGGGTTGAAAGGTTTATCCGTAAATGGCATCAACACTTGACCAGCATCTGTTTTTAATAGAAGTGGCATTGTTGTAACACCAAGAGACATACTTCCTGCGATTGCCCCAAGAATAGGAGTTCCTTTGAACTCACGAGCAGCATTGTAACCTACATATAAAGGCAAGAAGGTGAATAGGCCCCAACCCATTGTACGGATTGCTTGGTACCACCATTCAAAGTTATACGCATTTTGTGTAGATACGTTAATAACGTTTGAAATACCGTTAATTAAACCAGCAGCGATAATCCCTGGTAATAATGGTACGAAAATATTCGCAATGTGTTCCAAGAAGCGTTGAACTGGTCCATTGTGTTTTGCTTTATTTTCTTTTTTATTTTCTTTTGCTAAATCAGCTGCGTCTACTTCGTCTACGCTACCTAATTCGATTCCTGTTAATTCAGAAAATTCGCGACCAACTTCAGTCACTTTACCAGGTCCTAAAACGATTTGAACCCCTTGTTCACGTTCTACAACCCCTAATACTGAATCTACATCTTTTAATCCAGCCACATCCACTTTAGATGTATCTGCTACTGTCAGACGTAAGCGAGTCATACATGTAGCGTTGCTGACTACATTTTCCTTCTGTCCGACTTTATTTAAAATTTCACTTGCTACTTTCTTTGCATCCATTTTATTAAGCCTCCTTATTTTTCATTGCCTTTACGATATTCATTTGATTTTCCTGAAGCAGTCTTTCTGCTTCTTGTGCCGAAATATGATGTATTTGAGAGATAATAGCGACTTTTAAATCAAAATCATTTTCCTCAAGAACACGTCTTGCGTCTTCTGGAGAAAGATCGGTAATCTTCGCAAGAATATTGCTTGCTCGTTGTTTCAACTTTTGATTCGTTGGTTGAACATCGACCATATATCCTTTGAAGATTTTTCCTACTTGAATCATCGCAGTCGTCGTAATCATATTGAGAATGATTTTTTGAGCCGTCCCTGCTTTCATTCGAGTAGAGCCTGTAACCACTTCTGGGCCAGTAATCGCTTCGATACCAACTGAAGCGACTTGAGAGATTAAAGCGTTCGGAGAATTGGAAATCGCACCTGTGAAACACCCAACCTTATTGGCATAGGAAAGGCCTGCTGCGACATAAGGCGTCCGTCCACTCGCGCTAATTCCGATGACTACATCCTCTTTGACAAGATCCAAGTCTCTCAACTGTGCTTCGGCTAAGGTTTCATCGTCTTCGGCGCCTTCAATAGCGTTTCGAAGAGCATAATCTCCACCCGCAATGATTCCCACTACCATTTCCGGTGATACACCGAATGTTGGCGGGCATTCGCTTGCGTCCAGAACACCAAGTCGACCAGAAGTCCCCGCGCCCAGATAAATCAATCGGCCTCCTTTCTCGAATGCTTGTACAACACCTGCTGTCACTTTTTCAATTTCTGGAATGCACTGTTCAATCGCATCGGTAATTTTTCTGTTTTCGTCATTCATATAACGTAAAATCTCACCAATTGACTGTGTTTCAATATCCTTACTTCTGTCATTGACTTGCTCTGTCATCAATTTTGAAATGTCATCCATTTTCTCCACCTCCTCTTAAAAATTCCACTAAAATTCATAATGAAATCGTTTTTCTTAAACTTATTATACAGCGTTGTAAATTTTATTTCAATACTGTATAATGAAATCGGAAACAATATTTCTCAAAAAGGTAGGGATTCCATGAAAAAGTTTTTAACAGCCACAGATAAAAAAATTGAAGAATTTATCGCCAAACACTCTGATGTCGTGCTTTCTTCGAGCATTCATGTATTAGCAGATGAAATTGGGGTTTCGTCTTCTTCTATTAGTAAATATATTAAAAAAATCGGGTTCCGTTCTTATTCTCGCTTCAAGGTGAATTTGGCGCAACAAAATTCACAATCCATCGACGAACAAATCGACAAGGATGACTCAATTAAAACAATTCAATCAAAATTAATTAAGACGGTTACTCGTTCCTATGAAATGACCGTTGAACTCATCGATGACGACACGCTAGATCATGTGATTGACTTACTCAAAAACGCAAATAAAATCTATACTTTTGGGGTTGGCGCTTCAGGACTAGTCTGCAGCGATATTTACTTTAAACTCAGCCGTATCGGTAAAAATATCGTGTATCACACTGACTCACATATTCAACTGGCAAGCCTTAGCAACGCTACAGAAAATGACTTAGTGATTGGTGTTAGCTACTCTGCGAACACAAGAGAAGTTAATGCAGCCTTTGAAATTGCTAAACAACGCGGCATCCCAACCGTATCGATTACTGGACAAGGCAACGGCAATCTAGACGCTCTCAGTACCTATTGCCTCAAAGTTCCTCGCCATGAAAAATCGATTCGTTCCGCAGCCATTACTAGTCGTAACGACTCGCTCTTCTTAGTCGACTTACTCTACTTAGGTCTTCTTCAAAAAGACGAAAGCCGTGCTAACGACATTTTGGAAAGCAGCTACAAGTTGACGCATCAGTTGAGAAAATAAAAACTTAACCACAAAAAAACTCGAAGCAAATTCTGCTTCGAGTTTTATTTTTTCATCATTTGTTTTACAAACTGCAGCTGGTCCGCGTTGCACTGTTGACCCACTTTATTTTTCAGATTCAAATGGAATACATGCCCTTGAGGTTTCTTTTTCTCCCCATATTCTTTAAACACGACTTCCACGCCCTTCTTCTCCAACACTTCCTTCAAGCGATAAGAATGCT
>URWJ01000060.1 GCA_900551535.1 uncultured Granulicatella sp.
GCAAAAATTGCCAGCAAAAGGAAGGGTAGAAGATGAAAGAAATACACTACTTCCTAGATAGTATTGCCGTTCAAGGACTATCTGATAACACCGTTGCAAGTTATAAACGTGATTTGGAGAAGTTTTCTCAGTTTTTAGAAGAACAAAAGGTGGCACGTCTTCAAGATGTGGACCATACAACGATGGTACTGTTTCTTCAGAAGCTGAAAAAAGATGAATACGCCGTTAGTTCAACAAGTCGAATGATTAGTTGCCTGAAGAAGTTTTTCCAGTTTCTCGTGCAAGAGCGAATGATAGAAAAAGATCCGACGCAACAAATTCATCCACCAAAACCGAAGAAGCAGTTGCCAAAAGCGCTGAGTATCGATGAAGTGAACAGGTTGCTGGAGGTACCAGATACCTCAACGGTTCTAGGCTTAAGAGATAAGGCGATGCTCGAACTCTTATATGCAACAGGGATGCGGGTGAGTGAATTAATCAGTATTGAACTCAGTGATTTGCACTTGGAACTTGGATTCCTACAAACGATTGGGAAAGGGAATAAACAACGCATTATCCCGATTGGACAGGAAGCCACTAACTGGATTCAAAATTACTTAGAGTATGCACGTCCAGCTTTAGAAGACGAGAAGAAGTTATCGAATGTCTTGTTCTTGAATCACAGAGGTGGCCCGTTTACGCGTCAAGGTTTCTGGAAGAATTTAAAGAAAATCGTTCAGACGGCCATGATTACAAAGGAAGTGAGCCCCCATACATTGCGCCATTCCTTTGCAACCCATATTTTAGAAGCGGGTGCCGACCTTCGAATTGTTCAGGAATTGCTTGGACATTCAGATATTAGTACAACACAAATTTATACACATATTACAAACGAACGAATGAAGGAAATTTACAAACAAGCACATCCTCGTTCGTAATAAAGAAAATGGAGATGGAAACTATGAAATTTAAAAGAATACATGTCATTGTAATGGACTCTGTAGGGATTGGAGAAGCACCAGATGCTGCAAAATTTGATGATGCAGGTTCACATACTTTAGGTCATATTTCAGAAACTGTGGGCTTAAATGTACCAAATATGCAACGTTATGGTTTAGGAAATATCGCTCCTTTAAAAACAGTTCCACCAGTAGAACATCCAGAAGGAAGCTATACTAAACTTGAAGAAGTTTCTGTTGGTAAAGATACAATGACAGGTCACTGGGAATTAATGGGATTAAATATTAAAACTCCTTTCCGAGTATTCCCTGATGGTTTCCCACAAGAATTATTAGACCGTATTTCTGAGTTCTCAGGAAGAGGAATCGTATGTAACTTACCATACAGTGGTACAGCGGTTATCGATGACTACGGTAAACACCAAATGGAAACTGGCGATTTAATCGTTTATACTTCTGCTGACCCTGTAATGCAAATTGCTGCTCACGAAGACGTTATCCCGCTAGAAGAGTTATACCGTATTTGCGAATACGCTCGTGAAATTACAAAAGACGATCCATATATGATTGGACGTATCATTGCTCGTCCATATGTGGGTGAACCTGGTAACTTCCAAAGAACATCAAACCGTCATGACTATGCGTTAAGTCCATTTGGCGAAACAACATTAGACTTCTTGAAGAAAGATGGATTTGATGTGATTGCGATTGGTAAGATTAACGATATCTTCAACGGACAAGGAATTACAGAATTCGTTCGTACAAAAGACAATATGGATGGCGTAGATAAACTTGTTGAAGTATTGAAGAAAGACTTCACTGGTATGAGTTTCTTAAACTTAGTTGACTTCGATGCGGTTTACGGACACCGTCGTAATACAAAAGGATACGGCGAAGCGCTTGAAGCATTCGATGCTCGTATTCCAGAAATCGTTGAAAACATGCAAGAAGATGATTTATTAATTATTACAGCTGACCACGGAAACGACCCAACATTCAAAGGAACAGACCACACTCGTGAGTACATTCCAGTGTTAGCCATCAGCAAATCATTGAAACACCCAACACACTTACCAGAAGGTCACTTCAGTGATATTGCAGAAACAATCAGCGAAAACTTTGGGGTAGCATCAACTGGTAACGGAACAAGCTTCTTAAAAGAATTAAACTAATATAGAAAGAGGGAACAACATGAGCAAATACGAACAATTAGTTGAAACAAAAACGTTTTTACAAGAAAAAGGTATTGGTCACATTGATTTCGGAATGATTTTAGGATCAGGTCTTGGTGAACTTGCTGGAGAAGTTAAGAACCCATTAATCTTTGACTATAAAGATATTCCGAACTTCCCAGTTTCTACAGTTGTCGGTCATGCTGGCCGTCTTGTATATGGTGAATTAGAAGGAAAACAAGTTCTAATCATGGATGGACGTTTCCATTACTATGAAGGTTACGATATGGAAACAGTAACGTTCCCAATTCGTTTAATGAAACTATTAGATGTTGAAACGATTATTGTTACAAACTCAGCTGGTGGTGCAAACCCAACATTTGAACCAGGGGACTTAATGATTATTACAGACCAAATTAACTACACTGGTACAAACCCACTCATCGGGCCAAACGATGACCGCTTTGGACCTCGTTTCCCTGATATGAGCCATGCGTACCACGAATACGGACAAGAAGTGGTTCGTAAAGCTGCGAAAGAATTAAACATCAACATTAAAGAAGGAGTATACATGGGATACTCTGGACCAACTTATGAAACACCAGCAGAAATCCGTTTCACACAAGCAGTTGGTGGGGACGCTGTAGGAATGTCAACAGTTCCTGAAGTTATCGTAGCAAACCACGCTGGTATCAAAGTGATTGGGATTTCATGTATCACAAACTTAGCTGCAGGAATGCAAGCAAACTTAAACCACGAAGAAGTGGTAGAAACAACACAACGCGTTAAAGAAGTGTTCAAATCATTGGTTCGTAAAGTGTTAGTTTTATATTAAGAGACGAACCTCGAGGAGGAATGAATTTGTTAGTACCTTATTCAGCAACGAATAAAAAAATTGTGATGGGATTACTTTCTTACATCCCAGAATTCAAGGACTTTAAACGATTGCAAGAGGAAATTGAAGAAATCGCGACAAATCCATCGATTAAATGCTGGCTTTTTAAAGAAAGTGACAGTGAGAATTTTATTGGATTGATTGGTGGAGAAAGCACAACAGACACGATTGTCATTAAATACTTATCGGTGTCACCTTCGTTTCGTGGGGAAAATATTACATTCCAAATGTTAGAAGATTTAGCAAAGATGGAAGATAAAGTATTGAGTGGAACAATTGAGACGAGTGTGATTCTCGCAAAATGGAATAAACATCGTGTAAGTGAGGAACCATGGAAGATTTAACAATTAAAGTAGCTGAATACGAAGGACCGATGGACGTCCTCTTGCATCTGATTCGTGAGATGAAAATCGATATTTACGATATTCCGATGAATGAATTAACGAAGCAATATTTGAACTTCATTCATTCCATGAAAACTTTGGAGTTGGAAGTGGCAGCCGAGTATTTAGTTATGGCATCAACATTATTAGAAATCAAGGCAAGAATGCTTCTTCCAAAACCAAAATTGGAAGAGTTGGATGAAGACGGGGAGCCAATCGTGGAAGACCCTCGTGATCAGCTCGTTCAACAGTTATTGGAATATCAACAAATTAAAGAAAATGCCAAAAAGCTTGAGGAACTTTCTTTCCTAAGGGGATTACACTTTGGGAAAGAAGCGAGTGACTTGTCTTCTATGCAAGAGATTATCCCTTTAAAAGAAGGAGAAGTGACGACTCAAGATTTATGGAATGCGTTAAAGAAATTAGCGCGTAAGAATATTGCAAAGATGCCACTTAAGGCTAATATTCAACATGAAACGCATACGGTTGAAGAATTAATGGATTCGATTATTTCAAAAATTGAGCACACAGATAAGAAACAAGTTCCGTTTGAGGAATGTTTCCCAGCGTTCAACAGGCATGCGATTACAACGACATTCTTAGCGATGTTACAGCTCGTTCGTGAACATCGTGTCCGTTTTATTCAAAGTTCTCCATATGAGGATATTTTGATTGAGAAAAGACAAGAAAAGGAGAAAGAGAGTGACTAATTACATTTCAGTATTAGAAGGCTTACTATTTGTTGCTGGAGATGATGGGATTACATTAGAAGAAGCTAGTTATATTTTAGAACTCGAAAAAAGTGCGGTTCGTCAATTACTAGATGAATTAAAGAAACGCTTAGAGGATGAAAATAGTGGCTTAGAACTTCTTCTCACAGCTTCTCATTATAAGCTTGTGACAAAGGCTAGTTTAAAATCATATATCGAAAAATATGCGGTTTCTCCATATTCTTCTCAATTGTCTCAAGCTTCTCTAGAAACGTTAGCGATTATCGCGTATAAGCAACCTGTCACACGTGTAGATATTGAGTCGATTCGTGGCGTTCAAAGCAGTGGTTCGATTCAAAAACTATTGCTAAGAGATTTAATTGAAGAGGCTGGAAGATTAGAGACTCCAGGTCGTCCAAAACTCTATAAGACAACCGCTTATTTTATGGATTACTTTGGATTAGAATCGCTGGATGCATTGCCAGATGCTTCAGATTTATTCGATTTAGATTCTGAAGAGGCCAATCAATTATTTAGAGATAATCATGATTTATTTGAAGAGTTGGAAATCCGCTCTAAAGAACATCATGAAGTAGAAGAAGAGAAAGAGTAGGTTTTTTTGTGGAAAGATTACAAAAAGTAATGGCGCACGCTGGTGTGGCATCCCGCAGAAAATGTGAGGCATTTATTCAAGAAGGCCGTGTGAAGGTCAATGGTGAAGTCGTGAGAGAACTCGGCTTTAAAGTAGGTGCCAATGATAAAATTGAGGTAGATGGTATTCCGATTTACAAAGAAGAACCTGTGTACTTCATGTTTTATAAACCAAAAGGTGTGCTTTCAAGTGCGAGTGATGATAAAGGAAGAACCGTTGTGACGGATTATTTTAAAGATGTGGAACAACGCGTGTATCCAGTGGGACGTTTGGACTACGATACAACAGGACTTCTTTTATTAACGAATGACGGTGAGTTTTCAAACTTAATGACGCATCCAAAGCATCACGTAGAGAAGAAATATATCGCCAAAGTTAAAGGAATTCCAACGCCAAGACAAATGCGTCAATTGGAACGTGGAATTGTCTTAGATGGCAAGAAAACGTCAAATGCAAGAGCTCAAATTTTATCAGTGGATACCGATAAAGGAACAGGGATTGTCGCTTTAACAATTCACGAAGGATGGAATCATCAAGTGAAGCGTATGTTTGAAGCGGTAGAGTTACCTGTTATGAAATTAAAACGTGAAGAGTTTGGATTTTTAACATTGGAGAACTTACGCCCTGGAGACTATCGTGAATTACGATCATTTGAAGTACAGAAACTGAGAAAGCTCGCTTTAGACGAAAAATAGATTTCTATTAGGGAGTCATACGAAAAGAAAAACGGACTCACAGAGTGAGTCCGTTTTGTTTATTTAGTCTTCATTAAATGGGCTATTTTTTCGTTTAATGGCACCAGTTGGACAAGCTGTATAAGCATCTTTGAACTTTTCTAGCGTATCTTCTGGTAGTGGAACTGTTCCGGTATTGTTGTCTTGTTTTACAAAGGCAATCCCTTCAGCGTCGTACTCGAAGATTTCAGGAGCACGTAGTTGACAGATGCCACATGCGATGCAAGACTCGCAATCAACTTTTGTATAAATTTTTGAAAGAGAGGATTTTTTATCCATGAGTCAGTACTCCTTTTATCAAATTTGGATATTACATGCGATCAAGTCGTATGGTGTGGTTCCGTTAAATCGATTATATCGTATTTTAACGGGAAATCGTACCATGTCGACTTTAATTGGCGTGACAGAAGATAAAACTGAAGTATTTTTTGCTAGTTTACCTCATTTAAAAGAAGAGTACTTTCATCAGTTAGTAGATGGATTCTTCCGTGAAGGAATAGTTAGCGAAAATGAATCAGGCATAGTGCTACTGAAAGATATTCCGGAGTTTTCGCTTGTGACAAACGGAAGCCATCCCGTCAATTACTTGATGCATCCATATTCGTTTGTGCAATTACGAGATGTGATAAGACTTTGGGTCGAATGGATTAGTTACCACCGCTATGAAGAAACAAGCTATCGTCCTTTAATTCAAAATGTATGGTTACAGCAATTATTTAAGCGATGGTATAAAGAAGAAAAAGAGAACATTACGTCCGTTTGGTTTAGTAGTGTTGTTGAAGAGTTCAAGGTTTGGGCGGATAAACAAGATGAATCTGTGAAAGGGCATTGGATAGGGCTTTTTAATGGAGCTAAGTCGACAGCAGCTCTAGAAGATGAGCTCGTTTCGTTATGGGAATTTACCACGGTTGAAGACTGTGAACCTCTTTCAAGATTAGTCTTTATGAAATGGGTGAGTGATGTCTTTGAGGAACCTGAAAATTCTCCAATCACTTATGGATGGTTTTCTAAAATGTTTGAATGGATTTCTCATGAAACGAGTTCCGTTCAAGAAACAGTTCGTCTATTTGAAAAAGGATTAAAACGAACGGAGATTGCACGTCTACGTAAACTCAAAGAAAGCACGATTAACGATCATCTTTTAAAGCATTTGTTACTTACTAAAGATGCATTTTATAAACGTGTAGAAGAAACGAAGGCTGCCGTAGCGTACAAAGAACTTTTCGAAAACGAGCAGTATCCAAAGTATAAAGAGGCTAAAGACCAGTTTGAAGCAGAAGGGAAAAAACTGGATTTCTTCTTATTCAGATACTATCAAATCAAGGCCTTAAAGGAGCGTGAATGACATGGATCCAATATTGAATCGATTCGGATATGATGAGTTCCGAGAAGGACAACAGGAAGTCATCACGGCTCTTGAGGAAGGGCATGATGCGATTGCGATTTTACCAACAGGAAATGGAAAATCGTTTATTTATCAATATATCGGCGTTAAAGAAAAGTGTAGAGTGGTTATTGTATCTCCGTTGATTGCTTTAATGGTCGACCAAGTCGCTAGTTTAAAGCAGCTCGGTATGCATAGAGCAGTGTCCATCACGTCTCTTATGTCAGAGTCTGAGAAGAATTATATTTTAAGTACGTTAAATGAGTATCAATTTATTTTTGTTTCTCCGGAGATGCTACAAGCGCCAAGATTCTTTAAGCAATTATCAAAACTGGAAATAGGCTTGCTCGTTGTCGATGAGGCGCATTGTATTTCACAGTGGGGATATGACTTTAGAAGCGATTACCTATTTATTGGTAAGATGAGAAAGAGTTTAGGAAGTCCAAGAACGTTAGCGTTAACGGCAACAGCTACGAGTCAAGTGATTCATGATATTTATACTTTCTTAGGGCTAGATAAGAACAAAACGACTTATTTCCAAGGACATGCCTTCTTGAAGAACCGTGAAATTGATGTCATTGTGGTTGAAGGACTTCGTAGCAAGATGCTTAGTGAATTATTGAAGCGTGTGGAATATCCTTGTATCGTGTATGCCTCAACAATTAAAGAGATTGAAGGGTTAAAAGAATCCCTTCAGGAGGAAGGATTTACAAAAATCGATACCTTCCATTCCAAGAGACATAGTAGCGACCGTCAAACGATTCAGCAGAAATTCTTTAGAGGAGAACTGAATATCTTATTAGCGACAAGTGCATTTGGAATGGGCATTAATCAGTCCAATATTCGAACGATTATTCATTACCAACTTCCTCAAACGCTTGAAGATTATGTACAACAAATTGGCCGAGCTGGAAGAGACTTGCAGTTTAGTCGTTGCGTTGCCTTTGTTCATCCGGACGATTTTCCGCAGATGAGCCGTAAAATTGAACGGTCCTATGAAGTGGAGGACGTGGAAGAAACAGAACTGCATCAAAATATAAAAGAAATTGCAGAGGCTTTCCATTGGAATAATGAACAAAAGAATGAATTTATAAAAATGCAACGAGGACGTAAATTAAAGCAATTGCGACAGATTGAAGAATTTGCGACCACGAGTCAGTGTAAAGAACAGTACTTAGCACAGTTCTTTGGAGAAAATCGAACAGAGCCGTGTGGGAAGTGCAGTAGTTGCAGGCATCTTGATTTATTTTTACTGAATGTAACTGAAATTTGGAATGAAGAAGAAAATGGAAAAAACACCTTCGAAGAAAGCTTTAAGAAATTA